>JAYKHH010000101.1:0-5798 GCA_035285265.1 Leptolyngbyaceae cyanobacterium
CAACTCACCCGCATCCTGACCTTTCATGTGGTTTCTGGGAAATTCATGCATGCTGATATTGCCAAGCTAGACTCCCTCACCTCCATTGAAGGCTCACCGATTCGAGTCAACACATCCCATGGATTTGAGGTAAAGAACGCCACCGTAATAGCCGCAGATATTGAGGCAGATAATGGTGTTATTCATGTGATTGATCGAGTCATCCTCATGGGGTGATAGTTGAGTTCGGCGAAGGGGCGCAGGTTAGGCACCTAGAAGGCGATCGCCTTATGTGCGATCGCTGGGTCTAAACCCTGATGAGATCCCCTGAACAGCCATCGCGTAGCTTATCTCAATCACTTTGCTATGGACAGGGTGAGATCGCGGCGGATCCGGAGGACATGGCATAAATCTGGGTAACTGAATATAGAGTAGACCGATCAACAACAGGTATTCAGTGCGACTCAATTGACTTTGCAGATGGGTTTGGTAAAATTCAGAGATTGTTTTCATGGAGATCGGTCGGGTTGACAAAGCTAGACCGATCTTTTTTAGCATCAGTCTCCTTAGCCTTTATCCAGCCTGCGTTAGACTGGCCTTTATCCCCCCTCAGATCTAGAACCTAAATCAAAATCCAGAACCTAAATCAAAATCCAGAACCTAAATCAAGGATCAATTCTTTCGGGTGCCCTTGGACTCAGTGGTTCAACTAGGAGATACTTATCTAGCTCCAAGTTTCCCATTACTGGCTGTGCAGGAGAATCAAGCGCGTGTCGGCTAGCCTTAACAAATTACCTAAGCTATTGACCGCTCGACTGTCTCGACACATCGTTCTCTGGATGTTTGCCAGTATTGTCATGATCGAAGGAATTATCCTAGTTCCTTCTGTCTACCGACGGGAGAAAGAGCTGTTATTGCACTTGAGACAGGTTTCTGCGGCCACAATGTTAGCGATCGCTCAAACTGCCCCCCCTCAAGTCTCTGCTCAAGAATTTTTAATGTATCTCCAGCAAGCTCAGCGGTTGAATCCGGCTATTTTAGGGGCCAGTCTCTATCGCCTGAATGGT
The DNA here is from genome assembly GCA_035285265.1 of Leptolyngbyaceae cyanobacterium. Lineage (GTDB taxonomy): Bacteria > Cyanobacteriota > Cyanobacteriia > JARCMD01 > JARCMD01 > JAYKHH01. The sequence continues at coordinate 1,047 of JAYKHH010000101.1, forward strand.
CAGTGGGTGGGCAACTTTGGCATGATGCCAGACTTATCATTTACCCAGGGGAAACGGGGAGAGAGTTCCTTGTTTCAAGCTCCCAATCATTCTCGCTATTATGATGTTGCTTTATCGGTCTCTCACCGAGAGAACCCTTACTTGCTAGTGATTCGTCATGATGGGACTTCCGTAACTCGCGAGTTGAAAGCCTTTCGTCTCCGCATCGCTGGATTGGTAGTGCTGATCTCAGCATTTGTTACCATCGCCATGATGATTGCCTTGGGAGCCATTGTTATTGCTCCCATTCTGCAACTGCGATGGGACTTAATCAGGGCTGGGGAAGCCGTCAGCAAAGACCAAATTTGTCCAGCATTTGAGTCGGCGACTAGCCCACGGCAAGATGAGTTGGGGGATGTGATCGTAGCCTTTAGAAAAACCTTCCAGCAAATCTACCAAACGATCGCCGATCGTAAACAAGCAGAAGCAGCCCTCCGAATCGAGAAAGATAAGTCAGAACGGTTATTGCTGAATATCTTGCCCCCTGCCATCGCAGAACAACTTAAACAAGAATCAGGGGCGATCGCAGATCGTTTTGAAGCTGCCACTATTTTGTTTGCAGATTTGGTAGACTTTACCGGATTGGCAGCGCCCCTAACTCCTACCCAATTAGTAGAGGTGTTGAATGAAATTTTCTCTACCTTTGACCAGTTGGCAGAGCAATATGGTCTAGAGAAAATCAAGACGATTGGGGATGCCTATATGGTGGTTGGGGGGCTTCCCGTACCCCGATCCGATCACGCTGAGGCGATCGCGGCCATGGCTTTGGATATGCAACAGGCTATTCAACGCTTTCACCGAGGAGATAACCAACCCTTCAAGCTGCGGATTGGCATTAATACAGGCCCGGTTGTCGCTGGGGTGATTGGTCTGAAGAAATTCACCTATGATCTCTGGGGTGATGCCGTGAATGTGGCCAGTCGAATGGAATCCCACGGGCTGGTGGGGCAGATTCAAGTCACAGAAACAACTTATAACCTTTTGAAGGAAAAGTATGTATTAGAACCCAGAGGAGAGATCTTAGTGAAGGGCAAAGGTGAAATGATGACTTATTTACTAGTTGGTAGACAAACCAGAAATTTATAGATGGTCTGGACTATTACTCCATGATGATTTGACTCAAACATGTTTGAGAGGGTGTTTTCAAAAGGGTGCATGAGGTTGAAAAGTACATCGTTACACCTCACCAGAGGACTTCAAAACCCAATTCCATCCTGGGTAGCCATCGAGATCTCAGTCCTTGATTTTATCGTTGGGTACTTCTCAAACATTCTCTGAGTGAGTGGACATGAACACTAAGCTATCAAAACTTTTCTGAAATCAGAAGTTCTTTCGTCACAAGTGTCACAATTGGTGTTACACTGTCTGTCCAAATATTTATAAAAAAACTTGAAAATATTTGGGAAGTTTGGGCGAGAGCTACCAACGAACCTTTAGTTCCAACCCAATTTAAGCTAACAACTCTTCTTAAAGCCCCCTAACTATTCATTCGTTTGATCTTGATGAGTGCTGTGCCTCTTTCCCGTCAACCCTCCCAACCTCCTGATCGCAATAGCGGTGGTGCCTCAGACATCACGCCAGTTTTTGCACTCAAGGAACTGGTGGCACGCCTACATCGAGAGCAATATAAAATCCAGGATGTCTTAGGCTCTTTAAGTTTTGCCCTGAGGAGTTTTAACAATCTGAATCAGTTTTTAGAATTGATTCCCCTCATGGCAAGTCGGATCACCGATGCGGATGGTGGAGCCCTAATTTTATTTAAACCCAATGGGCAACCCCGATTAGAACGCCTCCATTGCCAGGAAGGCAGGCAGTATCACAACATTCGTAAAGCCTTAGAAATGGCAACTCGCCAGTTTACGGCCTCGATAGTCTCCCCATCAACAGCCTCCCCATCAACAGTCTCCCCATCAACGGTACCCCCATCTACTGATCCAAGTCTAGCCATCTCTAAAACGACAGCCAACCTCGATTACCAAGTCAGTCGCCATTTAGGGGCAAATGTGCAGCTATTCGGTACGGCGATTTTAGTAAAAAATGCAGAACGAGGTAGACTTTACGTTTTTAGCCACGATCCAGACTATGCTTGGACTGAAACTCGCCAAAAGCTAGTCCGCTTAGTTGCTGATCAAACAGCGGTCGCCATTGAAAATGACGAACTGACGGTAGAACTGCGTAAAAAAGAACGTTTAGACCGCGAGTTGGAAATTGGGGCTGAAATTCAGGTGCAACTCTTGCCTCGCCAGTGCCCTAAAATTCAAGGGATGGAGTTAGCAGCTCGCTGTCAAACTGCTAGCAAGGTAGGGGGAGACTACTACGATTTTATTCCAGCCGATCATGGGCACCCCCCCTCTAAAAAGGAAGGATCGAGTGAGACCAGTTGCTGGAGTGTCGCTATTGGCGATGTGATGGGCAAGGGCGTTCCTGCAGGTCTGATTATGACTATGCTGCGGGGAATGCTGCGGGCCGAGGTTTTAAATGGGCACTCGCCTGCTCGGATTTTGCAGCATTTGAATCAGGTTATGTATGCTGATTTGGAAAATTCCAATCGCTTTGTGACGTTATTCTATTCAGAGTATGACCCTCAGACCCGCATTCTCTCCTATAGCAATGCAGCTCATCATCCGCCCTTACTTTGGCAAGCGGCAACCCAGTCTATCCGTCGATTAGATACTCTGGGTATGCTGATTGGCTTAGATGCCAATACTCAATATCATGAGGCTCAGGTGCAGCTTAATCCTGGAGATACGTTAATTTATTACACAGATGGGTTTACAGATGCTGCTAATCGCAATGGGGATCGCTTTGATGAAGAAAACCTGATTAAGGCTTTTCAGTGGGCTTGTCAACATTGCAAAGGCCCTCAGGCTATTCTAGAGTACTTATTTGCTCAAGTGCAGCATTTTATTGGCTCCACCAACCGCAACGGAGATGATATGACGCTGATTGTGATGCAAATTCAATCAGCTTTCATACAGCCTGTTCAGAAAACCCATGCATCCATCTCGCTACCTACGTTCAACAAAGTTTCACTAGCTTAAGTGTTCACGTTTTACTTCCTCATTTATAAGGTGACCCAATTATGGATATGACCATCATGCATGAAATGACTCTCTGGTTAGGTAGCATGACTCACTGGACTGATGGATTACAGGGGCTGCTATCTTGGCACTTCTCATTGGATGCAACCGTATTAGCTCAGATGAAAGATACATTGGCTAGTGATTTTCAAAAATCCTTTGACCACTTTGTTAAATCAGGGCAAGTTTGGGCATTGGTGCTCGGTATCATTCTTGGCTACATGTTTAAAACGTTTACTTCGTTTGGTTAAGGTAAGCCTGTGAATCCTGAGACACCCAAAACCTGGAGCCAACGATTTGAATCGGCTCTTCATCCTGCGATCGCCCTCTTTAATGCCAGTATTAGCTTTGACTTGGAATTAATTGAGTACGATCTCACAGGTTCCCAAGCCCATGCTCAGATGCTTGCTCACACGGGAATTATTTCTGCGGACGAGGGAGCTCAATTGGTAGCAGGGCTGGAGCAAATTCGGCAAGAGTACCGCCAGGGACAGTTCAATCCAGGTGTTGATGCGGAAGATGTGCACTTTGCAGTGGAGCGTCGCCTCACGGAACTGGTGGGGGATGTTGGTAAGAAACTACACACGGCGAGATCGCGTAACGATCAGGTGGGTACCGATACGCGATTGTATCTGCGGGATCAAATCACTCAAATCCAAGATCAACTTCGCCAGTTTCAATCGGTTTTACTAACCCTAGCAGAGCAGCATATCGAAACCTTGATTCCAGGCTATACCCACCTACAACGGGCGCAACCCGTCAGTCTGGCCCATCACTTGCTGGCTTACTGGGAGATGGCCCAGCGAGATTGGCAGCGATTGGGAGAAATTTACCAGCGGGTGAATGTTTCACCCTTGGGTTCGGGGGCCTTAGCGGGCACAACCTTTCCCATTGATCGCCATTACACCGCAGAGTTGCTGAATTTTGGCGGGGTCTACCGGAATAGTCTAGATGGGGTCAGCGATCGCGATTTTGCGATTGAGTTTCTCTGTGCTTCCAGCCTCATCATGGTGCATTTATCCCGACTATCTGAAGAAGTGATTCTTTGGGCTTCCCAGGAGTTTGGCTTTGTCACCCTCACCGATAGCTGTGCCACAGGGTCTAGCATCATGCCCCAAAAGAAAAATCCCGATGTACCGGAACTGGTGCGGGGTAAAACGGGGCGGGTCTTTGGACACTTACAAGGAATGTTGGTGTTGATGAAGGGACTGCCCCTGGCTTACAACAAAGACCTGCAAGAGGATAAAGAAGCTTTATTTGATGCAGTGAAGACAGTCAAGGTATGTTTAGAAGCCATGACTATTTTGCTGGAGGAAGGACTGGAGTTTCGCACTTCTCGCTTAACGGAAGCGGTTAACGAAGACTTCTCGAATGCTACGGATGTTGCGGATTACCTAGCCGCACGGGGGGTGCCCTTCCGAGAAGCTTACAACTTGGTGGGCAAGGTGGTGAAAACCTCTTTGGCAGCCGGTAAGTTGCTCAAGGACTTAACGCTGGAAGAGTGGCAAGCGCTGCACCCTGCCTTTGAAGCAGATATCTATGCAGCGATCGCTCCCCAGCAAGTTGTAGCTGCCCGTAATAGTTACGGTGGCACGGGATTTGAACAAGTTCGAGCTGCGATCCAGTCCTGTCG
>JAYKHH010000102.1:0-12146 GCA_035285265.1 Leptolyngbyaceae cyanobacterium
GAGTGCAAAACCAAAACCAATACTAAAGAGTAGAATGGCAATTTTTCTTCCTTGTTGGAAACGAATCAATTCCATTAATTTTTCTCGAATTCCAGGTATATTGGATTAGAAGTATGTCAGCTCTGCAACTGGGTGAGACAGCCAATAGGCGATTGAGATCTGTACATAATTGAGTCTTTTGTAAATTACCAGCAATCAAGAAGACTTAGCGAGGTTTAGTCGCCACTGTTGTACTCGATTTTGTAGGGGGATCGGCAGCCAAGGGTCGTGCTGAGGATAAATCGGCAAGCGAGGCACTAATTGCCAGTTATCCAAAGCCAGGATGGATGCCAAAGCTGAGGATTGGGGATGCTCATAATCAGGATTGACTTCATCTCGCGGGCCAATTCCCCCTAAATCCCTGGCTCCTGCGGCTATACACGCTAGTAATAATGTCGGTTCTGCCACTAAGTTAGGTGGGATCTGGAGGGTAATGTCTGGCGGTAAAATGCGTCTGGCTACTTTAATAGTTTCTAGCAAATCTTCACTCTGAAACGCAGCCCCTTGCCAACTCTGGTGTTGCCCGGGACTGTGGGGTTGCAGGATTACCTCCTGGATGTGTCCCCAACGCTGATGTAGGTGGGCGATCGCCTCCAAGGTTGCCCATCGATCTGCCTGGGTTTCTCCAATTCCTAGAAGTAGCCCCGTTGTAAAAGGGATTTGTAGTTCTCCAGCCCAAGTCAACTGTTGCAGCCGCAATTCTGGCACTTTGCTAGGAGCATGTTGATGCACCGTCTGCAAAAGCTGAGGCGTGATTTGCTCCAGCATTAGCCCCATGGAAACATTCACCTGCTTGAGTTGGGTCATCTCTGCAAAACTCAGGGGGCCAACGTTCGTATGGGGCAAGAATCCCAGATGGAGAGCTAATTCACACAGCTCATAAATCCGCTGGAACCAATCCGTCCGTCGGGAGCTATGGGGATGTACCTCACCACTCAGAATCAGAATCTCAATGACACCCTGGTTTCTTAAGGGTTTCAGAATGGTTTCCGCCTGGGCTAACCTTAACCAAGGACTTTGGCCCGGATCAGCCCGAAAGTTACAGTAAGTGCAGCGGTTAAAGCACTCATAGGTAGGCACGAGGGTATAGGCAGGACTGTAAGTGACTGCATGGGGAGTAGTGCCAGACATCTAAAAATAACGGAGGAAGTCCGTAAAGCTGTAAAGACTGACTAAGAGCAGTAACACCGCAATAACCTGGGTAAGACGGGGTTGCGGCGAAGGCAGAATTGTTTCGCGCACCAAGGTAGAGACCGCAGAGCCGATGGCATAACTTAAGCTCAGAACTAGATAGGGCCAACCTGCTCGCATTCCCCATACTGCATCTGCGATCCCCCAGACCAAGAGTAAGGCGATCGCTAATAGCAACATGAGTAACTCAACAAACTGGGGTGGATTGGATTGGCTCGCGAACACTAGCCTCTCCCACCTGCTTTCCCACCATCTCATGGGTTGCCCTCATATTCACCACTTGATCCAATCATGCCTGATTTTAAGCGACCCATCGCAGCTAATACGGTACGTCCATAACACTGGGTAGACTTTAATATTGACTGAAATGGTTTACGTCTCTGGTTTGGCACTTTCGCTTCATGGCCGCGCTATACTTTTCTCACTTCCGTCTTGCAACCATCTATTACGCCTAGGTCACTCACTGTATTCAGCCTTGTGCTCTCGTCACCACACCCTTGGGAAACACCTTGCTGGTTTGCCTGCTGTAGTAATTGGTCTGCCTTCCGTAGTACTTGTAAAACGCCCCTATCCCAACACGAAATTAGATCTATTCGACAGAATTAACTCTTGTGGATCGTAACAACTGATTTATTTGTTGCGATCGCATCCAGTTCTAGATTGCATCAGCTATCCAGGGTAGTCTCAGTCCTTTATTGAGATGAATGGGAGGTTTCCGCATGAGCAAACTGTTTAAAACACTGATGTTATCGGTCGCCATGAGCCTGGTAACCCTCACGACAAGCATGGGTAAAACTCTATCCCAGCAGGTCTTAAACCTAACGCCCACACCCAGCCATTCAGGTGCCAATTTAATCCAGTCAGATTTACTTGCCCAATCTCCACCTCAGATCCCCAATCTATCGGATCAGCAACGCCTCCAAGTCGAACAAGAGGTTAACCGACTCCAAAATTATTTTGGGCGTCCCACTTTCTTTGAGCAAGGGCGATCGCAACTAGAACAGGAGATTAATCGGCTCCAGACAGCCCAACCTGCCCCCCTACTAACGGTTCAACCCTCGCTTCAGCCCTGGCAGTCTTTCATTTTTAAATCAGAGGGGTTTGCCGTTGCTATGCCATCAGGTGCTGTCACGGAGGAAACTAAAACGGTCAAGATGGCTAACGATCCCCTTAACTTTCAAATGCTGACTACCCTTTCCCCCGTTTCTAGGTTTGTGGTTGCCTATTCTGAGCCACTGCAACCAACTCAGTTAGAAGATCCCCAAGCTGCCTTACGGATAGCGCGGAATGCCATAGCAGACACTGCAAAATTTCAGTTAACTGAAGATCAGCCTATCTCTCTAGACAACTATCCAGGTAGGGAGTTTAGCCTAAAAAGCGCTGACGAAACCATCAAAATGCGGGTGTTCTTAATCCAGCAGCGACTCTATGCCCTAGGGGTTAGCCAACAGAACTCTAAACAATCTCCTGAGGAGATCACGACATTTTTTAATTCATTCCGTTTACTGAATAACGTCTCTCTCTAGATCTGGCTATCTGCTTTTAGGAGCGCGAACTCTCTCCTGTCCAATGTGGGGTCATGCCCAACTCCGTTGATCTGCCAGAATTCGTGCCGTTAGTTGTGGCAGATTTCAAATGCTTAGATTCCTATACCAAATCAGATGTATAGCTGATGCCTTGGTTCTGGATATGTAAAGTTAGATATAGTAGACGAACTACCCTCTTTTAAGGGCGCTATGGCTGTTAATTTTGCTCAGGCTCCTTCCTATAACCCATCATCTAACCCATCATTCCAGGACGTATCAACCCTCAAGCAAGTCTTCTCAACGATCGCGGCAGATAGTTGTCCTCGCTTCTTTAACTTTCACATGCACACGGTTTATTCAGATGGACAACTACCACCAGAAACCTTGATGGAACAGGCGATCTCCATCGGACTCAAAGGATTTGCGATTACAGATCATCACACGATCAAAGGGTTTCAAGCGGCTCACGCCTGGTTAGAGCAATGGCAACAGGCTCATCAGCCAACCATTCCCATCCCGCACCTTTGGTCAGGGGTGGAAATTAACGCCAATCTATTAGGTGTGGAAGTGCATATTCTTGGCTACGCCTTCAATGCCGATCATCTCTGCTTACAACCCTATTTACAGCGAGCTACTGCGACCGGGAGCGATTATCAAGCTGAAAATGTAATTTCTGCATTGCACGAAGCTGGTGGGTTAGCGGTCCTAGCGCATCCAGCCCGGTATCGGCGATCGCCTGCCGAACTGATTCCAGAGGCGGCGAACCTGGGGATTGATGGTGTTGAGACTTATTACGCTTACACTAACCCAACGCCCTGGCAACCCAGCCCTGTGCAAACGAAGCAGGTGCAGGAACTAAGCGCAACCTATGGCTTGCTCAATTCCTGTGGCACCGATACCCATGGCCTGAGCTTACTTCAAAGGCTGTAGGGCTGTGTCACCACCTGGATCCTCTGAAATCAAGGGATTCGGGGTTTTGCTTCCAAGAGCCTTATTTCAAAGCTCCGCTTTGCAAAGTAATCAGGCCAATAATGCCAATACTGGTTACGAGGAAAAGCAAACCCATGGAGATGGATTGCCCAAGATGATTATTGGTTTTGGAAACTTTCATGATTCTTATTCCTATTTTTAAGGGACGCGCATTAAAGGTGAGCTAATAGAAGCTTTTCTCCTAGTGGCTTTGAACAAGCTGTTTTACTGGAGGTAAGCAGCGGATTGTTTATGAATGAATATGTATCGAGAATAACGGAATCTTGCAGTTTCAAACGAAAGGTTACGGGATCGTAATCAACTCTTAACTTCCCTTAACCTGCTCTAAGCATTTTTCCAGGTGCCAAGGTTAGGGATACCTCCGTAGGAACAGCATCCTTGTATGGGGTCACGCCCTTTTATTCAGCGCTATCCAACAGATGAGATGCCCCATTCCCGTTTTTAGGCAATAGGCAACTTTAGGCAATAGGCAACTGAAGACCTGAGCCGTCTTCTGATACGATTAAAAGTTTGCACTCACTCACGACTTGCTGGAAGGAGATCCTTAAATATGGCCCGCATGTATTACGATCCGGATGCTAACTTAGACCTCTTAGCGGGAAAAACCGTTGCCATTATTGGTTATGGGTCTCAAGGTCACGCCCATGCCCTCAACCTCAAAGATAGTGGTGTCAACGTGATCGTCGGTCTATATCCGGGTAGCAAGTCTACAGCTAAGGCTGAGCAAGCAGGCTTGACCGTTAAATCAGTTTCCGATGCAGCCCAGGCTGCTGACTTCATCATGATTTTGTTGCCCGATGAAGTGCAGAAAACTGTTTACAAACAAGAAATTGAACCTTACCTCACTGAAGGGAAAGTTCTAGCCTTTGCCCACGGATTTAATATTCATTTTGCTCAGGTTGTTCCTCCTGCCCATGTGGATGTGGTGATGGTTGCGCCTAAGGGCCCTGGACACTTGGTGCGTCGTACCTATGAGCAAGGCCAAGGGGTTCCCGCTCTCTTTGCGGTCTATCAAAATGCTTCAGGGCAGGCTCGCGATCGCGCCATGGCCTACGCAAAAGGCATTGGGGGGACACGAGCTGGCATCCTAGAAACTTCCTTCCGGGAAGAAACAGAAACAGACCTATTTGGCGAACAAGTGGTGCTCTGCGGGGGCCTAAGTGCTCTGATTAAAGCAGGCTTTGAAACCCTTGTACAAGCGGGCTATCAACCCGAATTGGCTTATTTTGAATGCCTACATGAAGTTAAGCTAATTGTAGACCTGATTGTAGAGGGAGGCTTAGCCAAAATGCGCGATAGCATTTCCAATACCGCTGAGTACGGCGACCTTACCCGTGGCCCCCGCATTGTTACCGATGCAACCCGCGCTGAAATGCGGAAAATTCTGAGTGAAATCCAATCCGGTCAATTTGCTCGTGAATTCGTTTTAGAAAATCAAGCCGGTAAACCGGGCTTCACTGCGATGCGTCGTCAGGAAGCTGAGCACCCCATTGAAGAAGTTGGCAAAGACCTACGTGCAATGTTTAGCTGGCTGAAAAAGGTCTAAGCAAGCGTTCAGTAAATCCCCAAAAGTTTGGTTTTTAGAAGGGGAATCTTTGCAGGGGCATGGCACTGCCATGCCCTGAGGATCAGGGTTGCTGGGTGAATATTTCGCTTGACTAGTTGATAAATTCTTCAGAGGACATGCAGATTACTTCTTGGTTCCTCCCTGATTTTCTTCTAGAGCTTTTTCAGTGCGTTCATAGACCTTGACTTTCGGTGTTGATTTCGGTACCAAACCCATCATGAAGGCATTCAGGGAATTGCGAGTCTGAAGACTGATGCCCTTGAGGGGCTGCGGAAAAATGCTATCGCCCAAGCCAATAAAGAGCAATCCAAAAATTAAAATCAATGGAACGGTTGCTTTTATTTTTTGAACCATTTCTGTAGCAGCCTTCAGGCTGGAGAGGAGATAACCCCATCTTTCCCGTAAACTCAAAAAAATCAATCACCGGAATGCAGCAGGGTCATTACCACTTTAATCTTTTAGATAATTAGAGTCAGAATCCGCAGAAAATAGCCCCAGCAGTGGGCCAAGACTTGCGCCAAAAACAAACCCGCCAGCGTGTGCCCAGTAAGCAATACCACCTCCCTGCATCCCAATATTAGCGGGAGCTTGTAGGCTGGCAACCCCATAGATAGCCTGTTGTAAAAACCAAATGCCTAGGAAAAAGAAAGCTGGTAGGCGAACGGTTGTGATAAAAAAGCCCAACGGCACTAAGGTCAGCACTTCCGCACGGGGATATTTGAGAATGTAGGCCCCCATCACTCCAGCGATCGCACCACTCGCTCCCAATGAAGGAATAGCCGATCCACTGCCAAAAAACCATTGAGTCAGGGCTGCTAGGGCACCACAGGCTAAATAGAAGATCAGATACTTGACATGTCCTAAACGATCCTCCACGTTATTGCCAAAAATCCAAAGAAACAACATATTTCCGGCAATATGCAAGAAGCCTCCGTGGAGGAACTGAGAGGTGAAGAGCGTCAACCACTCTGGTGGCCCCATCGGTACGGTTCCCCCAGATAGCGTGAGGGTCAGTTCTCTGGGAACTAAGGCCCAAGTTTGAAAAAAGCGTTCCAGTTGGGGTGGAGTTAAACTGAGTTCATACAGAAACACTAAGATATTGGCAGCAATAAGAGCATAGGTGACATAGGGTGTAATTCTTGCTGGAACATTATCACGAAGGGGAACCACAGTCGTTTTTCCTTAAAGTTTTGATGACAAGAGTAGCCCAATGACTGAAGAATACCGCTACTCCCTAGATAGAAATCTAACGATTATATTCAGTATTCTCAGATTTTTAACCATCATGGATGCTAGGCATATCTTCTGGGTTGAGAGGCGTTGATCTTTACCAAGTCCTCATAGAATTAAAACCTAAGATTCAACAAAACTGCTTTACTATGTTTGATCAAACGGTAAGACATGTAGCAGTTTTCCAGAACTAGACAGACCACCATAAATAGTGAGTGATTCGCCCTCAGGGAACTGGACTCATCCTCCTCATAGGATTACTGTCTCTAGATCAGTAGTCTTGAATGGGTCATAACAACTCAATTAAGCTGTCAGTTGTGCGATAGCGGAGCTGACCGAAGGTATCACTGGGTGTAATCTTGACAACCTCAATTCCATAGAATTACCTCAGTTGAAGCTTTAACTATGAGTGACCGAGAGAAATCCTATGGGGAACCGCCCCAATGGCAACGCTACGGACTTGCAATTCTGATTGTTGCGATCGCCCTTCCCCTCACCCTATCTCTCCAACAGTTTTTTCAGGCTGGCCCTATCTTTGTATTTCTAGCTGCAATCACCTTGAGTGCTGCCTATGGAGGACTAGCACCCGGCTTACTATCCACAATGCTATCGGCTGGATGCCTTGCCTGGGTTGTTCCCCGTGGGACACTCCCGATGATTACAGAGGCAAATAGTCAGCAGATCACAATCTCACTTCTGTTTGTAGGGTTGGGAACACTCATCAGCCTGCTAAGAAAAACTATTTTGTCTCAGGTATTGCTCCGCAGACATCTCGCTCAAGCCAATCAAGAGCTCCAGGTGGAAATAGGGGAGCATCAGCGTTTAGAAAAAGTGCTGGAATGTCAAACCAAGGAGCACGCTGCCCAGTTACAACAAGCCTTTGACCTTGAGGATCGGTTGAAGCGAATCACCGATAAAGTCCGAGACAGTTTAGATGAAGCTCAGATTTTGCAAACGGCAGTGCAGGAATTGGGAATGGGGTTAGGGGTACGTTGCTGCAATGCCGCCTTATATAACCTCAGTCAGCGTACCAGCACGATTTGTTATGAATACACTACCTCCATGTTTTCTGATCAGGGGTATGTCGTGCAGATGGATAAGTATCCGGAACTGTATCAACAACTCTTGCAAGGTCAACCCCTACAATTCTGCTCCATTACGCCTCATCCTGTGCGAGGAAGGGTGGTCATGCTAGCTTGCCCCATTTTGGTAGATCCAAAAGCCTTTGATGGAACTAATGCAGAAGGCTTAGTCTTGGGTGATCTATGGTTGATTAACGATAAAGACTACGCTTTTCGGGACTTGGAATTGCGCTTAGTTCAGCAGGTCGCCAATCAATGTGCGATCGCCATTCGTCAGGCCCGCCTTTACCAAGCAGCCCAAGCTCAGGTATTAGAGCTAGAAAACCTTAATCAACTCAAAGATGACTTTTTAAGTACGATCTCCCATGAATTGCGGACTCCTATGTCTAGTGTCAAAATGGCCATTCGGATGCTGCAGTTGTCTCTGAAGCAGGAAGGCAGCTTAGACCTAGAACAAAGCAAAACAGCTCAATACCTCAAAATTCTGGAGACTGAATGCCAGCGAGAAATTGATTTAATTAATGACCTGCTCGATTTACAACAGCTTGAAGCAGGGATTCATACCCTACATCCAGAAACAATTGACCTCCAAGCTTGGTTGCCTACTGTCCTAGAACCTTTTAAGGATAGGGCTCAGAACCGCCAGCAAAATTTGGAAGTTGCGATCCCGGCTGATCTGCCTCCGCTGCTATCTGACCGCTCTAGCACAGCAAGAATTCTGACTGAGCTTTTAAATAATGCTTGTAAGTACACCCCGCCCGGTCAACAAATCATATTAATTGCTAGGTTAGTACCCGGCAAAACGCGCCCCCTAGAGTCGGGAAGGATCCAACTAGAAGTCACTAGCACAGGAACTGATATTCCTGTCTCGGAATTGACTCGCATTTTTGATAAGTTTTACCGAATTCCCAGGGCGGATCCTTGGAAGCAAGGGGGAACTGGTTTAGGGTTGGCCTTAGTGAAAAAACTGGCAGAGCAATTAGGAGGCTCTATTCATGTAGAAAGTGGTCAGGGCTGGACTGCTTTCACTCTGGAACTTGCGATCGCCCCCCAATAAAGATGAACTAATGTTCTGTTAATTCTGCTTCACCCGTTCCTAATAAAGCCATAGAAACCAAGGGATACAGAAATCAAGATTCTGCGGAAAGGTCATCTACAATGCGGAGCCGTCCTCGTCGAACTGCGTGCAGAATCCGATCAATGGAAGAGCGCTCATCTTCACTCATGGAATCTTCTAGCAAAGCAGCCATCAATCCCCAGCGGTCTGCCACAGTAATATTACCAGAGCTAAAAGCTTGGACATATAGTTCTGAGAGGGCAGAGGGAAGGAGGTTTACTGGGGGAGTCATTTGGCTTACTTCTTCCAAGAACTCGATATCTATTAATATCTAACATTGCCAAGATCGTTCCAGTGATAATTTCCTCATTTTAATGTGATAAATCCATCAAGATTAGGTGACTGAAGCACAGTATTAACGTGAGGAAAATCACTTATTTTTTATGATGGGAATCACATTTAGCGAGGTGTGGGTTGACAGCTCTCCATAAGAGACTTCCTGAACCTTCCTCCTTCCCTATCTCGAAACCTCTGACTCCGTTCAGGCTGAGCCAGTCGAAGCCTCTTCCACCTTTGATCCACTACCGGTGACTGTTTGACCTGCTCCCGACAGAACCTGCCCCTCGAAACTTAACACAAGCCGGGCAGGGCGTAGCATCCGGGTCAGCATGATGGTAAAGAAGTACAGCCTCCCTGCCGGATGCTACGCCCCTACAGTGGACAATCAACCATCTTTCCAATCCACCACCTTCTTTAATCGCTATCTGACACCCGACACCTGACACCCGACACCTGACACCTGCTACCCGACACCTACTTGAAAAGTCGCTGAGCACTCCCCTGATTCAGAGTTGTTCATTGACAGCCGCTAAACCGTCTATACAATAGAAGAGAACGTAAAGATTTGTAACGAGGCATAAAATCATGACTCAGTCTCCTTCCACCGTCACCCCTAAGCTAGAAGAGCCCAAGTTTGGTTTTAATGAATATGCAGAACGTCTCAATGGCCGAGCTGCTATGGTAGGTTTTGTCCTGGCTTTAGCAATTGAGTACTTTACCGGACAAGGACTCCTGAGCTGGTTAGGTCTCAACTAAGCCATCGACTAGGGCTGCTGAGGGCTAGGTTTATTAACATCCCACATCTGACCCGTATTTTGTAAGTCTGACATCGACTGATCATCCACCGGATTTTCTTGATTTTCAGTTTCAGGTGGGGGTGCTGATGTTGGGGATGTAGCATCCGTAGGATCCACACCTGGATTTGCAGGAGCAGCGGCTGGACTGGCAACGGGTTCCCTTTTGGCCTTACCACACAGTCGTGATAGGTTCAATACTCGATGATCTGCTGTTTTCATATAGCAAACCAAGTCAGGTGTATCGGTTGATCCTGTAAACCTAGCCTGTTGAGTAGCAGATGACGACATTGGTAATGAACCTGCCGATACAGCTTCCGTCCAGTAGGGAACCATAAACGCAGATAAGCTAGCAATTAAGTAAAAAGTTGGCAGCATATAGCACTCCTACATCAGAGCCAAAACTTACACAGTTGGGGATTTTGGAAGGTTTCCAGCCCTTCCAAAATCTCTAAAGCTCCTGTTAGTTCGTAAGCAATACGTAAGTCTTAAGAACTGGTTTGAGAAGTCCTGATTTGCATTCCGATAGCCTTCCTAGCCCCCCTAACCCCCCAATTCTGGGGGGAACCGGATTCAATGGCCCCCAGAATTGGGGGCCAAGAGGGAGCTAAAAGGGGGCAGATGCAGGGGGGGAGAGACGTTTCAAACAGCTTCTAAGAGTTAAATGTTTGCGGTGCGGGCAGGATGCCCGCACCACGTTCTACAATCAAATCAAGTTGCTAAAGCTAGGGCTGTTCACTGCACTGCCCTAAACTAGCTTTTAGAACAAACCTATTGATTGCTATTGACGGAAACTGTTAGCCGATTATTGTTGAAGTTGGCTTCTGGGGAAAACCGATTCATATTGGTTAGCCCCGTTAATTGGAAGCTGGTTTTGGTGGCTGTCCAGCCTTTAGACACATAGGTTTTGCTTTCACCTGGCGCATAACTGGTGGTATCTCCGCCCCAATCGACGTAGGTACCATCTACCCAAAAGTTTTGACCAATCCAGACCCTAGGAGTTGCGACAGTACCCTGGTTCTTGACCGTGATCGAAAACTGGATACGACTCCCTTTGTTGAAGTTAGTTTGCACTGGCTTCACATCAGTGACCACTAAATCTATGCCTTTTACAGATGCACTAGGGCTAGGGCTAGGGCTAGGACTGGGACTAGGGCTAGGGCTAGGGTTAGGACTGGGACTAGGGCTAGGACTGGGACTAGGGCTAGGAAGAGATTTGTCACTAGAAGGGAGACTAGCATCAGCTTTATAGTTGCTGAGAGTCGCAAGACCTGTTTCTTGTTGATGGCTATCATCCCAAACTTGCTTACCCAACCAGGTTAAATTGGTGGGATTCGTGCAGCTATTGATAAACCAACTGCCATTCGATTGATTGGTGAGGTTGTTGCCATCCCCTGCCTGGTAGTGCCATACAATTCGCCCAATTTTTCTAGCTTTTGCAGCTTTCAGCATGGATGTAGTAGCGGCCTTAGTATCATTGCCTACGTTGATCACCCCATACTCCCCAACAATGATGGGAAGATTTTGAGCTAGAACACGGTCAAAATAATCTTCCATTTTTGCATCCCCATGATTCCATTGCTCATAGGTATGGTTGCTAAACACAATATTTTCGTAGGTCTTGCCATTGAAGTTAATTAAGTTACGACCACTTTGCAAGATAGCGCTGTTGCCAGTTGGGATCTTGGCAGAGTTCCAAGTACCTGAATCCTGCCCCCAAGAAGACCCGTCAGCCATGATGATATTTTTCGCTCCAGCCTCATCTCGAATTGTTTTAATGACTTCCTGGTGCATCTGAGTCCATTGGGCGTGATCTATTGGAGAACCACCCGGTTCGTTCATGACATTGAACCAAACGTAAGGATTATCTTTGTAGCGAATGGCAAGGGTTTTAAACCACTCTTTTAAGGTGTCTAGATCTTTACCTGTGTAATAGCTACCGGTCCGGTCATGGGGTTCAATCAGCACCACTACTTTGCGGCTAGTATAGGCGTTGACTATTGCATCGAAGTCATTATTATCTGAAAATTGGGGCCATTTGGGGCTTTTAAACAGCATTGCGTTGACACGCACTATATTAAATTTCCAGCAATTAGCAACTTCTTCAGCGTGGCGGGCGGTTTTATCGTTCCAAACCCAGTTGGGGCCATTGACATTGGCACCTTTAGCCACAAACTCAACTCCATTGGGATCAAAGATTTTTGATCCTTTGACTGTGAATCCTGGGGTTTGGGCTTGACTAACCGTTGATACATCCTGTTTAAAGCTCAGTCCTCCATAGAGGGTTAACCCAAGAAGGGTGAGGCTTGTGAGCGGAGAAAATAAGAAACG
>JAYKHH010000103.1:0-3054 GCA_035285265.1 Leptolyngbyaceae cyanobacterium
AATCTGAAGGATTGCACCAAATATTCCTAGAAGCAGGGTTTGAATGGCGGGAAGCAGGCTGCTCGATGTGTCTAGCGATGAATCCCGACAAACTCCAAGGCCGTCAACTCAGTGCTTCTTCCTCCAACCGGAATTTCAAAGGTCGCCAAGGCTCCTCTTCTGGACGCACGTTATTGATGAGTCCAGCCATGGTTGTTGCGGCTGCCGTCACAGGTGTGGTGGCGGATGTACGCGAGTTGTTGTAGTTGAGGTATCCCGATGATTGCAACTAAAACCAAACTGACCTTTGATCGGTTTTTGGAGGAGTATCCCGAAGATGGCAGTTATGAACTGGTGGATGGTGAGATTCTTGAAATGAGAGCCACGCGGGGACATGACAGTGTTGCTGACTTTCTTTTGTTTGCCTTCAATGATGAAGTCAGACGACTGAACCTGGATTTTGTGGTGAAGAATAAGTTAGTGCTCAGAACTATCACCAAGAATGGTCAGGAGCAGGGACGTAACCCTGATGTTAGTGTGGTTAACAAGCAGGTTTGGCGTTCTAATCCCGCTGCTTATTCTGCATTAGAAACACCCATTCAATTAGCGGTGGAAGTCACCTCTACTAATTGGGATGATGACTACATTGACAAATTAGACGAGTATGAACGCCTAGGGATTCTTGAGTACTGGATTGTGGATTATTTAGCGATCGCCTCCAGGGATTATCTCGGCAAACCCAAGGTTCCCACGGTCTTTGTCTATCAATTAGCTGAATCCGGCAATTATCATGGCACTGCTTTCACTGGGGATCAACGGATCATTTCATCCACCTTTCCAGAATTGACCTTAACTGCTGCTGAGGTTTTCCAAGCGGAATAGTTGATGGTGAATAAAATAGCCCAGACTCTTAGTAGAGGGGCTGATGAGCCAATTACAGCCTATGTCCAGGTAGCCGCAAATTCTATTCGCCCAGACTACCCAGATCTCATACAGTTTTTATTGAGGAATTTATTTCATGAGTCAAGTTAAGACCATTACAGGACGGGGAATTCCCTTGGTTGGTAACGATATTGATACAGACCGGATTATTCCAGCTCGGTTTTTGCGGTGTGTGACCTTTGATGGCCTGGGAGCACAGGTATTTGCCGATGATCGGACACAAATGCAGGGCCAACATCCCTTTGACCAACCCCAGTATCAAGGAGCCAAGATTTTAGTCGTGAATGGCAACTTTGGCTGTGGGTCTAGCCGGGAACATGCACCCCAGGCGATCGCAAAATGGGGCATTCAAGCCTTAATCGGCGAAAGTTTTGCAGAAATCTTTTTTGGCAACTGTGTGGTCATGGGGATTCCCTGTGTGACGGCTGACCCCGCTACGGTGAAGCAGTTACAAGAACAGTTAGCCGCCAATCCCCAGATTACAATTGAGTTGAATTTAGAGACCATGCAAGTTCAAGCAGGTGACCTTCAGGCACCTGTCAAAATGGGTGAGGGTTCTCGGATGATGCTTACCACAGGTACCTGGGATGCCTGCGGACAATTGGTCGCGCAAGCCAATCAAATCCAAGCCACAGCAGCAAGGTTACCCTATGTAACTTGGGGTCAGGCCGTCTAGTTCTCTGATAGGTATTGAAACAATTAGGGGAACCAGGTAAAAAGCTATGTCAGAGCTAGCCTCTGTAACTCAAGATCGTAAAGCGGATCATCTGCGGGTTTGTCTGGACGAGGATGTGCAATCGCCCATAACTACCAATGGGCTAGAGCGCTATCGGTTTAACCACTGTTGCTTGCCAGAACTCGACTATCGTGACATCGATTGCACCACTTCGTTCCTAGGCAAATCCTTAGGCGCGCCCCTGTTAATTTCTTCCATGACCGGGGGGACAGAGTTAGCCAAAACAATTAACTATCGGTTGGCAGCAGCGGCTCAGCAGTACAACATTGCGATGGGGGTTGGGTCTCAACGGGTGGCGATCGAGAATCCCCAAGTGATTTCTACTTTTGCAGTACGTTCCGTAGCCCCTGATATTCTTCTCTTTGCCAATCTAGGAGCGGTGCAGCTCAATTACGAATACGGGCTGGATCAATGCCTGCGGGTAGTGGATTGGTTAGAGGCAGATGCCTTGATTTTGCACCTCAATGCCTTGCAAGAGTGTGTACAGACTAAAGGGGATACCAACTTTAAAGGACTACTCGCCAAAATTGCTGACCTTTGCCAACAGTTGCCTGTACCTGTGATTGCCAAGGAAGTTGGTAATGGCATCTCAGCACCGATGGCTCAGAGATTGATAGAAGCAGGGGTGAGTGCCATCGATGTAGCGGGGGCAGGGGGCACATCCTGGGCTATGGTGGAGAGCGGACGAGCAGTAGACGCACGACAACGCCGCTTGGGGACAACCTTTGCTAACTGGGGACACCCCACAGCAGAATGTATTACTGCCATTCGAGCGATCGCCCCTGATCTACCACTGATTGCGTCAGGGGGATTACGGAATGGGTTGGAAGCCGCAAAGGCGATCGCCCTCGGTGCCGATCTAGCAGGGATGGCGCTCCCGTTCCTCCAAGCTGCCGCAGACTCCGAAGCAGCGCTGGATGAACTGGTTAATTTGTTGATCGCTGAAGTAAACACGGTTTTATTCTGTACCGGCAACAGAACATTGTCCCTACTTAAACAATCTGGCTGTCTGCAGCCACTCCCCTAATCAAATCTCCATGTGCATTCGATCCCGTAGGAGCATCCCCTTGTGGGTGCCCAATCAATGCAGGGTACCCACAAGGGGATGCCCCTGCGAGATATTTTTATTGCAACTGGAACTCAATCGTTGA
The DNA here is from genome assembly GCA_035285265.1 of Leptolyngbyaceae cyanobacterium. Taxonomy (GTDB): domain Bacteria; phylum Cyanobacteriota; class Cyanobacteriia; order JARCMD01; family JARCMD01; genus JAYKHH01. The sequence continues at coordinate 2,809 of JAYKHH010000103.1, forward strand.
AAATCCAATCGGCAAACCGTTCTAGAAGCAGTAAACTCAATTTGCAGCTTTTTGGATCTGCGCTGAATCCTCATTGATGCCCTTGAAGGAACCATGCTCGAGCTATTTAGTTCAGGAATCATTTCTTGGTGGCTAGAAATGGCAGGCATTTCGCCTACCCAAACCATCGTAAACCTCTCCACTGTATGGGATACCCCCGCCTTAGTGCTTGCGAATGACCCAGATCTCTTGGCAGAGAAGACTGTA
>JAYKHH010000104.1:0-4089 GCA_035285265.1 Leptolyngbyaceae cyanobacterium
CGGATGCTTTGCCCCTACCGGTAAATCTAGTACCCCCACTCCAAAATCCCCCCTGACACCTGACGCCCGACACCTCATTAAACTAACCTCACCTGAATCCGCAAAATACCGCTACTGCCATCTCTCCAGTTGTTGTCTTCCAATGGCTGCTGGGTGGTGGCAGACTCAGCCCTAGCAAGTAAGGTGTAGTTTCCAGGTTGAGTCGGTTTCCAGGGATAACGCCACAGTGTCCATTCATGGGGTGAGCTAGGAGAGTTTTTCTCTGCCTTTTTCCAGGTTTTGCCATTATTGGTGCTAACCCAGACATGTTGGATTGCGTTATAGCCATCCAGAGCTACCCCTGCCACTAAAATGCCTTTTGCCCAGCCTATCTCTCCCATTTGGGGCAAGCTTACTTGGTGCTGGCGGTTCCAAACCCGTTGAGTTTGGACTTGGCGAGTTAAGGCATGGGTGGGAATATGGGCGGTATTAGACCAACCTTGGCGTTCCCAGTAGCCTCGTTTCTGTCCTGAAACTGCTTCAATCCCGATTAGCCATTTCGGTTGTTTCTGCCCAAAGTGACCAGGCAGAATAATTCGTAGGGGATAGCCGTGATTTTGGGTGAGGGGTTCCCCATTCATTCGGTGTACGAGTCGCACTTCAGGGCGCATCACATCAGCTACCGGTAAATTAGTCTCGTAGCTATCAGCTCCATGTAAGATAAATTGCTCGGCATCAGGGCTTACCCCAGCTTGTTCTAGAAACGGGAGTAGGGGAGTTCCGGTCCATCGGGCATTGCCAATCAAGTTTCCGCCTGTGGGGTTGCCAATGCACTCCATGGTTAGGTAGAAGTCTTCTTGAGGGCTGGCCTTGAGAATATCTGCAAAGGTTAAGGTGAGGGGTGTTTTGACTTTACCCTTAATTTCCAGTCGCCAATTTTCTAGCGCGATCGCGGGAGGCATCCCATAGGACTGAACGTAGAAATCACCCACAGGGGTAAGTAAATGATCGGGCAGGGGGTGGAAGGGACTCAGCAAGTCCAATGGAAATAAGGGGTCAATCGGCTTCTCTAGCCACCCCGGAATGAACTTGGCTCCAATCAATCCTGCCCCTGTGACTGCCGAAGCTTGCAGGATATTTTTCAGTAATTGACGGCGTTTCCAAGGCTTTTGAGGCATAAATTTAACATTGCCGCTGGACAACCTTCTTGAGAGGGGCAGGACTTACGCGGTTGGGGATTTGGGAAGGGCTACAGCCCTTCCCAAATCCCCAAACCCCTATAAATTCGTGGGGACTGCGTAAGTCCTGAGGGTATTGGAAAGCTTAAGAGGGTGTGGGAAAGTTTCCTTCGTCCTTCCCGTAAGTGCGCTGACCTGGGAGACGGATGTTTGCTTAGCAGCAGCCACCGCCATTGTAATGCCAGGTGGAGCCAGTAATCATGACCTCTTGGGGGAATTCCAAGGCAAATTTAGCAGCGGTTTTGTCACAAACTGCTAGGGGAATACCGCGTTGCAGCAGATGTCCAGCGTGATCGTCTAAAAGAGATTCTGCACCCGTGTAAATGGCATTTTTTCCCGTAAACACGCAAGCTCCGTCTTCGGGTAGGGGCACTTTAAACGAAACCGAGTCCAGACTTTCTAACAACAGGGGGGTATCTAGGTTATAAGTTTGGGTATCCAGAAGGCGATAGGGGCGACGGGCGCGAATTTCGATCTGTCCAAACCCGATCGCAACTAAGTGTTTAATGTAATCCTCGTAGCTGAGTGCTCCAGATAAACAAAGGGCACGCAACCGTTCATCTTGTTGAAGATGGAGTGGAATGGGACGGGTGGTGATCGGATCACTCATGATTAGCCGTCCACCTGGCTTCAACACTCGATAGGCTTCAGATAATGCCCGTTGCAGATCCTCCGGTTCAAAGATATTGAACAAGCAATTTTGTGCTACCACATCCACTGATGCATCGGGGACGGGCAGTGCAAAGGCATCTCCTGCCAAAATTTGCACAAAATCCGGATTAAACCAAGGATTTTCCTGAGCAGCAAGCTCTAGGTTGCGGGTGGCGGCGTTTCGCATTTCAAGAACCGGATCAATAGCAATCACGCCTCCCGGTTGACGGCAGAAATAAGCGAATTGCAACGCCTCGATGCCGCCTCCGACTCCGATATAGAGGACAGTAGGTTCACCAAACAACTCTGTTGGATGTACCGTTGATCCACAACCATAGTTCATCTGTTGCATAATTTCCGGGATCTTCAGTCCCGGCAGTTGGAGGGGTGGGGTGCTGACACAACAAAGTCCAACTTGAGGAGTTTCAGCAGCTTCAGCATAAAATTGGGCGGTGGTTTCTAGGTAGGACATAGATCGGTGATGGGTGAATGAGTTAAAAGTTAGATCAAGAAAATTTTAGGTGCGGGGATGATGCTTTCTATGGGTATTCAACTTGAACCTTATGCCGCAGTTTGTAAGGTTTGGAGCACTGTCACAATTTCAATCGGATCTTGTCGTTGGGTGTAGTCAGGATTAACGAATGCATGGGCGATCGCGCCCTCAGAATTCACGACATAGGTCGCAGGTATCGGCAATTCAAAGGTTTTATCTCCATTGGCAGCCGCAAGATCAATTCCAAATTGCTGATAAATAGGACGAAGAACCTCAGGCACCGTGAAGACTAGCCCAAAATCACGAGCCACTTGATTGCCCACGTCACTCAATACTTCAAAGGACAACTCATTCTTCTCAATGGTTGAAAGCGAACTGTCGGGAGTTTGAGGAGAAATGGCGACCAGGGTAGCACCGTAAGCTTGGAACTGAGGCAGCATTTGTTGCAGTGCCCGCAGTTCCAGATTGCAATAGGGGCACCATCCTCCTCGATAAAAGGAAATCACGACTGGCCCGGATTTCAACAGCTTTTGAATATCAATGGATGTGCCAATGGCATTCGGTAACACAAAGCTTGGTATAACATCTCCTACTTGGAGGCTGCGATCGCCAATCCCTGCATTGACCAAGTCAATGCTAGCTTGCTCCATTACTGTTCTGACTGGCTCTGGAATCATGGTCTGTACCTGAGCCGCTAGGTTTGCTAAATCGTTGGTTAAGCTCACAAAAAACTCCTGATTGCTTTAAGTAACGTCAAATACAGACACATTCAGCTTCCATGAAACACGGGTGTACACTACCCGACTCCGAACGACCGCAACGGTAAGGGATTGCTGATACACATTTAGTGGCTGGAGCGCAGACGCTTGTTTAATAGAATGAGTTTAATAGAATGAGTCATAGTTGGATGGGGATGTAACACTTTGGGCTAATGATCGCTGGGCAATGCGGGTAATGTAGACTGTCACCGCAACGGTGGCAAGAAAACCCACAATTTTAACGAACCACTTCACGATTTGCGCTTGGGGACTGATACTCTGTGGCATTCCTAAAGAAGCGATGTCCCCTACTAGGGAGCCGATATAAGCGTACATGACAGTCCCCGGAATTATGCCTAGGGAGCCGATGATGTAGTCCTTCAGGGAAACACAGGTCACACCAAAGACATAGTTCATTAAGTTGAAGGGAAAGATCGGAGAAAGGCGAGTCAACAGAACAATCTTTAACCCTTCTCTGGCAACGGCTGTGTCAATTGCCTGAAATTTGGGGTTTCTCTGAATCTGCTCATAGACCCAATTTCTGGCAAAATAACGTCCAATGAAAAAGGCAAGGGTAGCACCTAAAGTGGCTGCAATCACGACATAAACTGAACCCCAAAACATGCCATAGAGTGCCCCACCCCCCAGGGTTAGCAATGATCCTGGAATAAACAAAACTGTTGCCAGATTGTAAATCACCATGAAGGCAATAATGCCAGTGACACCCAGGTTCTTGACCCAGAACAAAGCACCTTGCAGTAGCCTGTGCAAATTAAAGTACTGGAAGGCAATCGTGAAACTAATCACCAAACCCATACCCAACAGCACTCTCAACCAAAACTTAGGCTTTGTCAATTGAGACCGTGCCATGATCTTTCAACTTTCTTCTTTCAGCTTTCTTCTTTCAACGTAACTACTCAGGCTTAAAAAAATAGAGATTTTTTTAAGCCTATCGTGAAAATCAAGTAGT
>JAYKHH010000105.1:0-2975 GCA_035285265.1 Leptolyngbyaceae cyanobacterium
CTATGGATTGGTAGTCCATGAAGACGTATGCCTAAATAGGCAACCTAAAATTCAACCCTTGCACCCAGTCTGAAAATCAGTGTGGGTGGCAATCCTCACACCATAGCCCGCTCGTTGCAGAGCCTGATCTAGAGCAAGGCAGGGCTGAACATCTCCACGAGAACCAAACGCCAAAATTGTGATGGGCATCCTGTTGAACCTAGAATGCTGAAGCAAGCGGTGGGTCAGAAATCTGACCCACCGCTTACTAAAACCGTCTACGCCGCTATTTCGGAAATCGATTATGTGGTGTACTCGGCATTGATTTTCACATAGTCGTAGCTTAAATCGCAGCCCCAAGCTTTGCCCGATCCAGGGCCGTTGCCAATACTGACGGAGATCGCCACAGTATCTTCTTGCAAGTAGGCTCCTGCTGCAGCCTGTTTCAGGTAGGCACTGGCTGCAGCCCGGTCAAAACTCTGGGGCTGTCCATGCTCCATCATCAAGAAATCCCCTAGACGAATCTGGAGTACCTCTTGGTCAAAGGGAACTCCTGCCCGACCTGCGGCCCCAGCAATCCTGCCCCAGTTGGGATCTCGTCCAAAGATGGCGGATTTGACCAGGGAAGATCCTGCAATCGTACGGGCGACTTGACGGGCTGACTTTTCATCCGGTGCGCCAGAGACCTCTACCTCCACTAGGCACGTAGCTCCTTCCCCATCCCGCGCGATCGCCTTCGCCAGGTACATACACACTTCTGTTAGCATGGCCTCCAGCTTTTCGGCTTCTGGCCCCATCTCCGTGATAGCCGGTGTGCGAGATTGGCCGTTGGTGAGGGCAATCAGCGAATCGTTGGTGCTAGTATCGCCATCCACGGTAATTTGGTTAAAACTTTTATCCGCTGCCCGACTGAGCATCTGTTGCCACAAACCAGGAGAGACGGCGGCATCACAGGTCACAAAGGCCAGCATCGTTGCCATATTAGGGTGAATCATGCCCGATCCTTTGGCAATACCCCCAATCCGTACGGGGCGATCGCCCAAGGTCGTTTCTAGGGCAATAGACTTCGGCACTAAATCCGTAGTAGTAATAGCTTTGGCAGCGGCATCAGAGCCAGTTTCAGAAAGGCTGGCAACCAATTGAGGCAAGGCAGCTTTTAAGGGCTCCATGCGAATCCGCTGTCCAATCACCCCCGTTGAGGCTAACAGAATGGAGTCTGGGTCAATATTGAGAACTTGAGCCAGGGCATTGGCACTTTCCAAGGCATCGGCTAACCCCTGAGCACCCGTCGCGGCATTAGCTTGGCCCGCATTACAAAGAATGGCTTTAGCACTCGGCTTGCTCTGGAGACGCTGACGACAGTAGTCCACCGGAGCCGCCCGGACTTGGCTCAGGGTAAAGACTCCAGCGGCGATCGCTTCGACATCCGACACAATCAGGGTGAGATCCGGTGAGCCGGAGGGCTTTAGCCCAGCAGCAATCCCCGTTGCTCGATACCCCCTAGGAGCCGTTAATCCTCCAGAAATTTGCTGCCAGTCCGCCATGTTGCCATCCCCAAGGTATTTGAAAGGACATTTGAAAGGCGATTATACCAAAGAGATTGGCTGTAGACCTGTCTAGAAATTAGCAGTCCACCTGAAATCAGCGATCTCGGTCAGGGCGCAAGCATTACGCCCCTACAGCGGTACATTCTTTCGGGGAAATCTCCTGACCCCTGCCCAGAGGGCCACCACGGGGGGATGGCCCCTACCCAATCCAAAATCCAAAATCTAAAATTTCCCCGAAACCTGACACCTGACACCTAATACCTATTGATAGTTGTGAACCCCTTCTAAGTAGTTAAGAATAGAGTCAATGAGTTCACACCCCTAATTATGGAACCTCAACTAGAGGGTAAAGGTTTAAGGATTGCAGCGATCGCGATTATCTGGGCATTTGCAACCGGAATGCTAGCCATTGCTATTCCGCTGGTTACCGTTACCAAGAGTGATTTAATCCCCCTTGCGATCGTCCTAGGCGTGACCATTGGCACCTTGGGAATTTGGCGTACCACCGCTGCAACCGCTAGTGCTATTTCACCCAGCAGCATGAGACAACTACAACAGCGGGTTACCAATCTGGAAGTTATTTTTAGCCATGACTCCTTCTCCCAGGAATCAGGGAAACCTTTAGATTTAGGAGTGGCCAAAACAGAAGCTGAAATGGTTGGAGATCACAGACAGGTGCTTCCAGAAAAACCAGAATAGAGATGTTCCATCCATGTTTTAGGAATGGCACCGTTCTAGGGATTGCAACTTAATTGTTGCCAATGTATCTGATAAGAGAAGTGTATGTACGTAGAGAATCAATCGAGGGAACCCCTGCAGGCTGAAGTTGAACAATTGAGACAACGGGTTGCAGAGTTGGAGGCAATGCTGGTAGAGCGATCGCACCCATCAGTGATGCAGCCAACAGAAATTCGTTTGGAAGAAGCTCTGCAACAACTTCAGCACATCCAAGCGCAACTGATCCAGAGTGAAAAACTATCGAGTTTGGGTCTAATGGTGGCGGGTGTGGCCCATGAAATCAACAATCCTGTCAACTTTATCCACGGCAATATTAAACATGCCGATGCCTACACCCAAGATTTGCTGCGTTTGCTCGAACTTTATCAGCAGCACTATCCCAACCCAGTTCCAGAAATTCAAGCCGAAGAGGAGGCGATCGACCTAGAGTTTCTGGTGGAAGACCTAGGTAAAGTGTTGAACTCCATGAAGATTGGCACGGATCGGATTCGCCAAATTGTCCTTTCCCTCCGCAACTTTTCGCGCCTCGATGAAGCGGATATGAAACCTGTGGATATTCATGAGGGCATTGAAAGTACGATCTTGATTTTACAAAATCGCTTCAAAGCAACGGCTGACCATACCCAGGTAGCGATCGTCAAGGAGTACGGCAATCTACCCTTAATTGAGTGTTATGGCGGACAGATCAATCAAGTCTTTATGAATGTGCTC
>JAYKHH010000106.1:0-4254 GCA_035285265.1 Leptolyngbyaceae cyanobacterium
GGTTCAGAAATTACAGGTTATTAAATTCTCATTCCTTAGCACCACGTTTTAGATCACTGCTCCTTGGGATAGCAGCGGAAATCTTCCGATGCTATGGATTATCATTGATAATGATTATCGTTCTGAATACGCGGATATTCCCCTATGGTCAACATGGCAACAGTGGATTCGGTTCCTGTGACCCTGCTCACAGGCTATCTGGGTGCAGGCAAAACCACGCTGCTTAATCGCATCCTGACCTATGAACATGGCAAAAAAATTGCTGTGATCGTCAACGAATTTGGCGAAGTGGGTATTGATAACCAACTGGTGATCGATGCCGATGAGGAAATCTTTGAGATGAATAACGGCTGCATCTGTTGCACCGTCAGAGGCGATCTGATTCGGATTATTGGCAACTTGATGAAGCGGCGCGATAAGTTTGACCATCTCGTCATTGAAACCACAGGACTGGCGGATCCGGCTCCAGTGATTCAGACCTTTTTTATGGATGAAGATGTGCAGGCACAAACCAATCTAGATTCCGTGGTGACGGTGGTCGATGCCAAACACATCTGGCAGCACTGGGAAGCAGAAGAAGCTCAGGAACAGATTGCCTTTGCCGATGTGGTGCTGCTCAACAAAACAGATTTAGTTACACCCGCTGAGTTGGATCAACTAGAGCGGCGAATTCGGAGCATGAATGCGATCGCTAAAATCTACCGCACCCGTAATGCCGAACTAGACATGGATGCGCTCTTGGGAATTGGAGCTTTTAACCTGAATCGCGCCCTAGAGATTGACCCAGAATTCTTGAGCGAAACTGCCCATGAACATGATCAAACCGTTACTTCCGTCGCAATTGTGGAATCGGGTGAAGTAGACGGCGAAAAACTCAACACCTGGCTTGGTAAGTTGCTGCAAACTCAAGGCCCCGATATTTTTCGGATGAAAGGCATTTTGACCATTGCTGGGGAAGATCAACGCTTTGTCTTTCAAGGCGTACATATGCTGTTTGATGGCACCGCCGATCGTCTCTGGAAGCCGGATGAAATCCGCAAGAATGAACTGGTCTTTATCGGTCGTAACTTGAACGAAGCTCAACTTAAAGAGGACTTCCGAGCGTGTTTGGTTTAAAAACAAAGAAACAAGTTGAATTTAACCCCCACTGGCAAGGAACCCTGGCAGATTATGTGACGGCGATCGCTTGGTCGCCCGATGGCAAAACCTTGGCAGCAAGTTCGGCGGCGGGTGAGGTGGTGCTCTATCAAGAGACGAACTTCCAGGCAACACCTCTCCATCCGGGAGCCAACCCCTCTATCAATAGCCTCGTCTTTTCCCACGATGGACAATTTTTGGCGGCGGGCGGACAAACGGGACAGGTGAACATTTGGCGAGTGCAGGCAAACCCACCGGAATTGATTGCCACTTTTAAGAATACGTCTGCTTGGGTCGATCGCATGGCCTGGAGCCCCACCCAGCCCCTCTTGGCCTTCAGCCTCGGTAAGTATGTGCAGGTTTGGGACGCCACCTTAGGGGATATTGCCACCACCCTGAATTTTGATACCTCTTCCGCCTTGGATATTGCCTGGCATCCAGACGGACGACGGTTAAGTGTGGGCGGATACCAGGGGGTAAAAATCTGGACGGCTGACGATTGGGACGATGACCCCTATTTGCTGACCATCCCTTCGGCGAGTGTGGCGATCGCCTGGTCACCGGATGGCAAATACATCGCATCGGGCAACTTAGATCGCACTATCACCGTATTGGAGTGGGCAAACCCTCATCCCTGGGTAATGCGCGGTTTTCCGGGCAAGATCCGTCAACTTGCCTGGTCAGAGGTGCCCACAAAGCGGGGGACTTCGTTGCTAGCGTCTGTCAGTGCTGCAGAAGTAGTCGTGTGGGAAAAACAGGTGGATGAGTCCTTGGGCTGGGAAGGTCGGGTGTTATCCGAGCACACAGGCACCGTCCAGTCTCTTGGCTTCCAGCCAGGTACCCTACTCCTAGCCTCGGCTGGGGAAGAGGGGTTGGTCTGCCTATGGCACAAAGCCCAGAATTTAGCCCTGGGGCTAAAGGGGGCTTCCAACGGGTTTTCCTGTCTGACCTGGCATCCTCAGGGACATCAGCTTGCTGCTGGGGGGCAGAATGGAGAACTACTTGTCTGGTCACAGGTGCTGCGGGGACAGGGTTTCGGACAACGCTAGCTATCAATGAGACAGTTGCTTATCTACCTGCAGGTTCTATTTTTTCGTGGCTTTTGCTAAACCCAAATAGTGCAACACCTTTTCTGTCCTATCATTCAGGGTAGATTGGGTCAAAATGCCTTGAGAAGGACTGAATAGTAAGGCCACGAGAAACAAACTAGAGGACACCAGTACGATCGCTGGCCCCGAAGGTAAATTCCAGTAGTAGCTGAGATAGACACCGGAAATACTCGCGATCGCACCGATCATGGCTCCCACCCCCATCATTTGATGCAGTTCTTTAACCAGTAAATAGGCCGTCAAGGCTGGCCCAACCAGGAGAGAAATCACCAGAATCACTCCCACGGCCTGCATACTGGCAATGATGGTGAGGGTGGTAGCTGCCATAAAGCCCACGTAAATGGCGTTAATCGGTAAGCCCATCGCTTGAGCACCTGTTTTGTCAAAGGTGTAGAACAATAATTCCTTGTAGAACAGCTTGACCACCCCCAGAATCACAGCGGCAATCACGAAGGTGCGCCAAATATCATGGGGGGCGACGCCTAGGATATCGCCAAACAGAAAACTATCCAGATCGAGCTTATTGTTCAGGACGGTAATCAGCGTCACCCCTAGGGCAAAGAAGGTCGAAAAGGTTAGCGCCATGGCTGCATCCACCTTGACCCGCGTTTGTGAACGAATCCAGGCAATGAGCAAAGCCCCGATAATGCCAGAGCCAAAGGCACCAATCAGAATATCAATACCCAAAAAGAAAGAAATGGATAGCCCCGGTAGAACGCAGTGGGCGATCACATCCCCTAGCATAGCCATGCGTTGCACAATTAAATAACTGCCAACGACGGGACACAGAATGCCCACGAGCACACCAATGGCGATCGCGTTTCGCATGAATTCGTAGGTCAGGGGTTCTAGTAAGAGGTTCAGCACGGGGAGTGAGAAAGTAGAGGGGTTAGCAGAAAAATGAGGTTCCCAAATCGTGATGGAATGGGTTTCCTAAATGAGTTCCGTAAGCTTGACGTAAATTTTCGGGAGTCATGACCTGTTGGGGTGACCCATCGGCAATCAGGTACTGGTTGAGTAACAGCAAGCGATCAAGTTGACCGAGGGATTGTCCCCACTCATGGGTACTGAGGAGCAGAATCTTGCCCTGGGAGCGCAGCGTCTCAAACACTTCCAGCATGATGGCTTCGGTTTTCCGATCCACCCCCGTAAAAGGTTCATCAAACAAGAACAGATCGGCCTGTTGAGCCAAAGCACGGGCTAGAAACACCCGTTGCTGCTGCCCGCCAGAAAGTTCACCAATGCGACGATGGCGAAGCTTGAACATCTCCACTTGTTCCAAGGCCGCTTGCACGATGGCTGCTGCTGTCCGACCCGGACTGCGAAACCACCCTAGCTGACGAATCCGCGCCATCATCACCACGTTCCAAACTGTGATCGGGTAATCCCAATCAATTTGCGATCGCTGTGGAATATACGCCACCCGCTCTAACTGTTGGTGTAACGGACAGGTGCAATAGTGAACCACACCGCTCGATGCTGGCACCAAGCCTAACAATGCTTTGAGCAGCGTACTTTTGCCAGCCCCGTTCGGCCCAATAATCCCCACCAGTTGCCCCGGATTCACCTGGAAACTCACCGGATCAAGTCCGCGCACACCCCGGTAATTGACAGTAAGCTGCTGAACCTCTAACATGAAAACCTGGAATGAGAACGATTATCATTATAGGCTCACAAAGCGAGTTAGAAGTGAAACCATCATGCATATTTCGCACCCTCGAACTTGGGGAAGCACGCTCCTCGCTCTTACAGTTGGTATCCTGAGTGCTTGCAGTCCCTCTACACCACCCTCCACGCCAACGAGTCAAACTAGCCCAGTCAGCTCCCCTGATACCGTTGCTACCAGCCCAAACCTCAAAGTAGTGGCAACCAGTAGCGTTCTGTGTGATTTAACCAAAACGATTGCTGTCCAGACGATCGACCTGACTTGCCTCGTGAAAGCGGGAATTGACCCCCACGTCTATGAACCCACCCCCCAAGACCGTAAGGCGATTGAGGATGCCCAGCT
>JAYKHH010000107.1:0-3246 GCA_035285265.1 Leptolyngbyaceae cyanobacterium
TCGGGCCAATCCAAGGGTGATTGAAGCCTACCTCGGTAAGGAAGAGGAGTCCTAAAGAATAGTGGTAAAAAATACTGTCAAAGTTGGAAAGCTGCTTAGGGACATAAAGCCTTCGGAATCCCAGAAACGCGAAGCGTGTGCTTTGCACTTAGCATTCAGTAGTGAATTTGGGAGGATGCTAAGATTCTGCCCGAATGCTTCGCCCCTACAGGTCACTCTAAGTCCCCCTTTCTAAGGGGGATTAAGGGGGATCTCTTCGTTGACCCGCGTTAGAAGAGATCCCCCCTACCCCCCTTAAAAAGGGGGGCAAGAAGTAGTTTCACGTTTGTCTACCTTGCAATTTCTACATTTCCCCCTGCACGTTCATGCTTGAAGTCAAAGACATTCATACCTACTACGGAAATATCCATGCCATTAAAGGGGCTTCCCTAGACGTTAATGCCGGAGAAGTGGTGACCTTAATTGGCAGTAATGGGGCAGGCAAAACCACCATCCTGCGAACGATTCAGGGGTTGATTCGACCCACCCAGGGCACAATCCTATTCGAGGGAAAACCCATTGAAACCCTCCCCTCAGAGGCAATTGTCCGATTAGGCATTTCCCAAAGTCCAGAGGGAAGACTCATTTTTCCCCGGATGACGGTGCTGGAAAACCTGGAAATGGGAGCCTTTTCCCGTCGCGATACCCTGGGCATCAAATCCGAGTTGGAGCGTGCCCTGCTGCTATTTCCCCGACTGAAGGAACGCATCAGCCAAAAAGGAGGCACCTTGAGTGGGGGAGAACAACAAATGCTAGCGATCGCCCGCGCCATGATGGCCCGCCCCCGCTTACTGTTGCTCGATGAACCCAGCATGGGATTAGCCCCCATGCTAGTCAGTCAAATCTTTTCGATTATCCGTGACATTAATAGTCAGGGCACCACTATCCTGTTGGTGGAGCAGAATGCTCGCATGGCCTTGACCGTTGCCAATCGCGGCTATGTGTTACAGACAGGCCAAATTGTCCTCACTGGCTCGGCTAAGGATTTACAGTCCGATGAAGTGGTTCGTAAGGCTTACTTGGGGGAGAGTTAATTAGGTGTCAGGCGATGCCCTGAGCCCTTCGACTGCGCTCAGGGTAAACTGCGTCGAAGGGTGTTGGTTGACAGTGGACAATTAGCTTGTTTAAGTCTCATGGGCGGGAGGCAACCAACGTTTCTTCCAATGGGACGTAGGTTCTAAGCAAGAGGTTTGTTGCTCTAGTTGCCGACGCTGCAAAATCCTTGCCGCTGGATCCGATAAGTCGGGGTCACGGTAGGGAATAGCCGCACGGGTCAATAAATGCTCCTGTTCTTGTAGCGATAGGACGGGTAAATTGGTAGCAGTCAAGCTGGCAACGGTACCAGGCGATCGCCGTCCCACAGGGGGTGTTGCCCCAATTTGTAAGCCTGCTTGCAGCAACGCCGTTCGTACCGAGGCCGCACAGGAGTAGGTGGCGAGTCTGCCGTCGGGTTTCAAGCAACGGGCAACCCGCTCCAGAAACTCCACTGTCCACAATTGAGGACAATGGGGCGGCGAAAACGGATCAAGAAAAATTGCGTCTGCTTGCCAATCCCTTGGATGGATCTGTTGAATCGTTTGTCGGGCATCCCCTAGCCATAACTGTCCTTGAAAATGGGAAGTTTGAACGCTCTGAGTGGTTGCTAAGGTTACCAATAGTGCTTGGATAGGTTGAGGCCAATGATCGAGAAGGTGGTGGGCGATCGCTGCTTGGGGCACCGTTGGATTTAACTCCAAACCAATCCATTCAACCTGACAGTTGGGGTTTACAGCCCAGATCGCAGTCAAAGCGGCTGCGGTATTGTAGCCCAACCCATAGCAAACATCGAGAATTCGCAGGCTGGGTTGGTGTGCCTTCGCCATTAACTCGGTGGGCTGGACAAACTTACACTCTGCCTCTTGCCGTGCCCCATACCGACTATGAAAGGATTCCCCAAAGTCCGGATCAAAGAAAGTAAACGATCCATCTTCAGTGGGTTCTGGCGTAAATTTAGCGACTTCTCCCATAGTTGGATGGCGTTATTTTGGATGTTGTCTCACGAATTCTCGGAACGTCCCTTCAGCTTCAATTTCATCCTGTTGGGCTTGTTCTAAAAAGGCATACAGATATTCTTTTTCGACCCAAGGAAAGGTAGGACTGCGATCGCATTCCTGATACGCCTCGCCTTGAAGCTGATAGATCCGCCATTCCTGCCCGTTATAGCGCCAAAATTCGGGCACTCCCATCGCTGCGTAGAGGCGATTTTTGTCAATATCGGTATGAGTAATGTCCACTTCCACGACTAGATCCGGGGGAGGGTCTTGGATTAAGTTCACAGTGCGTCCTGCGACTTGGGGTTGATTTTGAATGTAATAAGCATTATCAGGTTCAGCTCCCCGATCTAAATCTTCGCGATCTAAGGTAGTGGATCGCATCGACTTCAGTTTCAAACCCATGGCTCCTACTAAAATTCGGATGAACAGGCCGATCAACTCACTGGCATATTCATGATTTTCTAGAGGCATGGCAATTTCTAAAGTTCCGCGATCGTAGGTTAAGCGGGCTCCGCGACTTTGGGGCAAGGCATGAAGAATTTGCTGATAGGCTTGCCAGGTCAAACCCCGCAGCGTCACCCGCTTTTCACCCATGGGTTGCGTATTCACCGGAGGTGCGATGGCGACCATTGTTTTATTGCTCCTACGCAGGGATCTTGCTTCCATTATGGATGACAGGCCCGGTCATTCGCTCGAATGCTGTGATGCCAGTGATTTCCTGCTGCTAATCAAGGATAAAAAGAGAGATAACAAGATTGTGGATCGAGGGAAATTCTAGTGCTGAGCGCCATAGTGTTGGCGGGGGGACAAAGCTCCCGCATGGGTCAAGACAAAGCCTTAATCCCCGTTGGGGGTGTACCAATGATCCAACGGGTGTGGGCGATCGCCCAGCAGTGTGCTTCCCCCATCTATGTCGTCACCCCTTGGCCTGAACGCTATCAACCCTTGCTCCCAACTGATTGTCGCTTCGTCCACGAAACTCCCTTGGCTGGCGAAACCGCTGCCCACGGCCCCTTGGTGGGATTTGCCCAAGGATTGGCCCACGTCCAAACCGAGTGGGTGTTGCTTCTAGCCTGTGACTTGCCTCAGTTGCAAGTACAGATATTCCAAGCATGGATGCAGCAATTAGAGGATGAGCAGAATGAGGGTGCGATCGCCCTCCTCCCCCGACACA
>JAYKHH010000108.1:0-9483 GCA_035285265.1 Leptolyngbyaceae cyanobacterium
TCCGGAAGGGCAACCACAGGGGGATGGCCCCTACCCAATCTAAAATCCAAAATCCAAAATCCAAAATCCCCTATGTCTTCACCTTGGATCTACTTAGCTGGCCCCCTGTTTACCCAGGCTGAAATCACGTTTAATCAACTGTTGTGCGATCGCCTGCGATCCCACGGTTACTCTATCTACTTACCTCAGCAGGAATGTGCAGGGATTACAGACCCAGCAACCCTGTTTCAAGTCTGTATGCGAGGACTGGATGGAGCCGATCGGGTCTTGGTAATCCTAGATGGCACCGATGCAGACTCTGGAAGTTGCTTTGAAATGGGCTACGCCTTTGCTAAAGGTCTTCCCATTATCGGCCTCCGTACCGACTTCCGAGGCAGTGGAGAACACCTAGGGCTAAACTTGATGCTCACCCACAGTTGCAGCCACTTACTGTTAACCACTGCAGCCACTCCACCTCCTTCTACCGAGAAGATTACTTACTCTCAAGTCGGTGAGGATATTGTTCCAAAGCTCTTAAAAGTGCTAGAAGATTTACTAATTTCTACCGGGGTTGAATAATTTGCGGACAAGCTATTTTCTCTTAAGTCAGTAATGTACCCGATAGTTCAAAAATCTATTGTTACGTTAAGTAATATTTCCGAAGTATTTATAGCTATTTGTACGGTTCCGGACAGACTTCCTGGGATGGGAGGCAGTAGGATGTCCCTAAATTTCCCTGTTGTCAAAAATTTCTATGTGCCTTGTACCACATGTCCATCTCAGAACATCAGAGGGTGTAGTAATTGCGTATAGCCTAGCTGAAAGGCTTCAGAGGACAGAAACATGAGAGGCTTATCAGTTACTTTTTGAACTCATCCGCTAAGTCTACTTAGCAGGATTAGGCTATCTTGTTGATTGCCTAAGGGTTGCTGCACCAAAAATTACGATGAGCTGACTTGTAATGAATAGTTCTCTTAAGGTGTTTTGTCCAGTTGGTAGGTTAAGCGGAGATTACGGCGCTCAGTTTTATAACGAAGTAAGTTGCAGTCTGGAGTATACAGGCACAAATGTATTAATTAATCTTCAAGAGGTCACCTTCATTGACCTACCTACCTTGGGAATGATGCTGAAACTCTACAAGAAGGCGCAGGTATACCAAGCTGGTTTTGCCTTATGTTCAGCAACTCCTCCGGTTCAAGCACTCTTGGAACTCACGGGCTTAGATAAGGTGGTGGAGATATTTGAAAACTTAGCAGAGGCTTATGGGGAACCTCCTGGAGTAAGTACAGCCAGTAGCAGTGAGAATGATGTGTGCGAGTAGTTTTTGATGCTTGAACGATCTGCTCAGCCTGCGGAACTTAAAGACCGTTCGCCCCAGTACCTGGTTATAGTTCCTCTCAAGCTGCTAGATATGAGTCTCAAGTTGGCCCAAAAGGACACAATTCTGACTTCATGCATGAGCAGGGTTGCCAATATTTTTCACGGACAGCTAAATTCATCCCCCTGCAAAAAATATTTGAGTTCCTTTGCATAACTTCTGAGATTAATCCTGACAAGTTGCTGTAGCTATATATCCTCACCTTGGAGTGTACCTACAAACAGTTCTGTCACATTAGACTCCATCCGAGTAATTTTCTATGCCAGGTTCAGATTCCTCCTTGTTGTTGCCTACAAATCAGTTGCTTGCCGCTTTACCCCTTGAGGAATACCAGAACCTGCTCCCTCACTTAGAGAGCATCAAAATTTCTCCTCAGCAGGTTTTACAAGAAGCGAATGAACCATTTCCCTACGTCTATTTTCTTTGTGCCGGTGTCGTGTCCCTGGTTGTTCCAGTAGAAGATGGATCGATTGTTGAAATTGGGTTGGTTGGGCCAGAGGGAGTTGTGGGGGTTTCGGTATTCCTGGGAGGTAATACAACCGTTCACCGAGCGATTGTGCAAGTCTCAGGTCATGCTTTGAGAATGAAAGCAGAAGTTTTAAAGGCGCAGGTGAGTCAAGGAAGTGTGCTGCAACATTTGCTGATGGGTTATGCCCAGGCTTTGTGGACTCAAGCTGCCCAATTAGCAGTGTGCAACCGTCGCCATCGGTTAGATCAACGACTCGCTTGCTGGTTGTTATTGGTTAATGATCGAGTTAAGGCATCTGAACTGAGCTTAACTCAAGAATTAATTTCCCATGTGTTAGGGACTCGCCGTTCTAGCATTACGGTGGCTGCGGGTACACTACAGCGGAAGTCCCTGATTCAATGTCGCCATGGCAAAATTACGATTTTGAATCGGCGTGGCTTAGAACGGGCTACCTGTGAGTGTTATCAGGTGATTACAAGCGAGTGCGATCGCTTATTCAACATTCCAATCAAAGAATCCGATGCCGATTGAGTCCCTGCCCCTACCCAGGGTCGGTTTAGGGATGCCAAGGTCTACTAGGAACCTTGAGATTGACCTTCACTCTGGGTTGAGTCCTTTTAAAATGCTTGCAGTCGGGGCCGTCCAACCGACAATGCCACCTTGAGCACGCACCATGTCTAGGGTAGCTTGCTTAAACTCTGGGAAGTAGCTTTCCGTTGCATCTTCGACTAATAAGCACTCAAACCCTCGATCATTGGCCTCGCGCATGGTGGTCTGCACACACACTTCAGTTGTCACGCCCGTCACCAACAGATGGGTGATTTTCTTCTGATGTAGCATCAGCTCCAAGCCAGTATCAAAGAAAGCACCCTTTCCAGGTTTATGGATCACTGTCTCGTCGGGCAGAGGAGCTAGTTCTGGAATAATCCCATTCCCTGGCTCTCCCTTAATTAAAATGCGACCCATCGGCCCCATATCTCCAATCTTGAGCTCACCTTTGCCTCGATTGAGTTTAGAGGGGGGGCAATCGGATAGGTCGGGTTTGTGGCATTCAATCGTATGAAAGATCGGAAGATGGTGGGCACGAAACGCTTCCAGTAATTGCTTTAAGGTCGGTACAATCGCCTGAAGTCGGCTGACATCATTTCCCAAGGCATCTCCAAAGCCTCCAGGCTCCAAGAAATCGCGTTGCATGTCAATAATGATCAGGGCTAGCCCCCCAGCGGTGGGGAGTTCGTAATCGTAGGGTTGAGCAGAGATTAAGACCATAGTGAAACTGGTTTCTCCCAAATTGCGAGGACAATACAACCGGATAAACTCACTACACCGTGATTAGTACCGGGTGGGTTGATGATCAGGGTGCCAGCATGGTGCTCCCCATTCTCATCAGTTTGTGATCCAGATAAAACAAAGATGTGTTCAAAGCCAGTGTGGTCATGCTGGGGCACACTGGCACCGGGCTGATAGCGGAGTAAGGCGGCAGCGGCTCCGTCTGGGCCATCTTCATAAAGACGATAGATCTCAATTCCAGCTCGAAACGGTTGCCAGGATAGGGTGTCTGGAGATTGGGCTAGGTTGACTAGGTCTTTGAGAATGATCGCTGGCAGCATTAGTGACCCGCCATACTGCGACCAATGGTGGCAAAGTCTGCATCGGCGATCGCACTCTCATAGGCAAACTTACCGTCACTGATCACCAAGATCCGATCTGCTAACTTCAGAATCTCATCTAAGTCTTCGCTGACGAGAAGCACTGCCACCCCTCGATTCCGGGCTTCGACAATTTGGCCGTGGATAAACTCCACCGCCGCAAAATCCAACCCAAAGCAAGGGTTCGCTGTAATGAGTAACTTGATACTGTCCGAGGTAAGTTCCCGCGCGAGAACGGTTCTCTGGACATTACCGCCTGATAAATTGCTGATTGGCGTTTCGGGAGAGGGAGTTTTAATCGAAAATTGACCGATTAAGTTCTGAGCAGTCTGTCGGATTGCCTTGAGGATCAGAACTAGGTTCCACTTCGCTTGAGGCGGGCGATCAAAGGTACGGAGGGCCAAGTTCTCTGCCACACTCATGTGCGGCACACAGGCATTCCGCAGCGGTTCCTCTGGCAGCGAGAAAACGCAATGCCGATACATCTCAGATCTGGTTGCGCCATAAACTTCACCATTCACCAAAATCTGTCCCTCGGTAGCAGGCCGTTGACCTGCCAGGACTTCCACCAACTCCCGCTGGCCATTGCCAGAGACTCCGGCAATGCCGACAATCTCCCCGCTATAAACCGTCAAATCCACACCTGCCACTGCTTCCAGACCATTATCTTTATTAGCATGGATATTTTGGACTTGGAGTACCGGAGTAGGAGCTTCAAAGGCGACCTTTTCTACCTTTTTGGGTTCTCGCTGCTCACCCAGCATCATCTCTGCCATTGCAGCAACGCCCAGTTCCTTCACCGTGCCATGCCCTGCAAACTTACCTTTCCGCAAAACGGTGACTTCATCCACAAACGCCGTAATTTCTCGGAATTTGTGACTGATCATCAATACACTTAAGCGTCCATCCGTGACCTGTTCTCGCAAGAGTCCCAAGACTTCATCGGCTTCCTGGGGTGTGAGAACGGAGGTGGGTTCATCCAAAATGAGGATGCGACTCTTAAGATAAATCTGCTTGAGGATTTCTAGCTTTTGTTTTTGGCCGGCTGCCAATTGGGCGATCGGGGTATCTAAGGGAACTTGGAAGGGTGACGTTGCCATAAACGCACTCAGTTCCTCGTATTCCTGCTTCCAATTAATCAAGTTGGTGCTGTCAAACCGAGACAGGACTAGATTTTCGGCAACGGTCATCGCAGGCACCGATGTAAAGTGCTGATAGACCATGCCAATGCCGTACTTATGGGCATCGCGAGGACTCTGGATACTACGCACTTGCTGATCAATTCGCACCTCACCGGAGGTGGGGGTATAAAACCCCATCACACACTTGACCAGCGTACTTTTGCCTGCCCCGTTTTCACCGAGTAAGGCATGGAAGCTACCAGGTTTTAATTTTAAAGAAACCTGATCGAGGGCAATCATGGAGCCAAATTGCTTGGTCATGCTTACCACCTCCAACTCTGGTGGCATGTCTAGCATTACGGGTGGGGTGCTGGTCATTGTGTCCATCAGATTCTCCAATGCAAGGGTTTAAGGTGGATAGCTGGGTAGGGGTGTGGCTGAGTCTGGGAATGAAACCGCCCCCCTAGCCCCCAATTCTGGGGGGAACTGAATCTTAAAGTCCCCCAGAATTAGGGGATTTAGGGGGCCTTCAGGGACTATCGGGTGAACCAATCATCCCCCAATTCAGCAACGCTAGACTAGGAAAGGATTTGGTGGCACGATCTAACCATTTCATTGAATGGCCTTAATCAGGGCTTGGGAATCTGCCACGGAGCCAAATACACCTCCCTGCATTTTGACCATGTGCAGAGCTGCTAGGTAATTGTTATAGTCCGTTGCTCCGGTGCAGTCTGAAAGCAGCAGGCACTCATAACCCCGATCATTGGCATCCCGCATTGTCGTATGAACACAGACATCGGTGGTAATACCAGCTAGGAGAATATTTTGGATGCCCTTGCGCTTGAGGAGTAAATCTAGATCCGTAGCATAGAACGATCCTTTTCCAGGTTTGTCGATGATCGCTTCCCCAGGGAGCGGTGCTAGTTCGGGAATGATTTCCCAACCCGGCTCTCCCCGCACCAGAATTTTGCCGCAGGGGCCAGGATCCCCAATACCAGCGCCAATTTGCTGCGATCGCCAGCGTTTATTCTCCGGCAAATCAGACAAATCTGGGCGATGGCCTTCGCGGGTGTGCATGACATGATATCCCTGCGCTCGTGCAACAGCGAGGACTTGACGGATGGGTTCAATTGGTGCGCGGGTCAAGGATAGGTCGTAGCCCATCTTATCGACATAGCCTCCTTTGCCACAGAAATCAGTCTGCATATCAATAATTAGCAGCACTGTATTTTCTGGACGCAGATCCCCGTTATAGGGATAGGGGTAGGGGTCAGCTTCTACAAAACGTCCCATAATTAACCTCTTTAACCTCAACCTCTTAAACTTGATTCAGTCACTAACAAGGAGTCTTTATAGGCACGCCACCCCCCCCACCGGGTAATTTCGGGTTTGTTTTCACATAAAAACGGTTCCCCTAAAATGCCTAAAACCACTTCCCCTGTACTCAGGCAAACCTTACCTACGCAGAGTCCAGGGGGTTCTTGGAGTAAGAGGGTGCTTAAGCCCACTATCGGTACTTGCCAAACTTCTAGGGCGATCGCTTCCCCTCCACTAGATGCCCTAAGCATGGCTGGATAGCAATCATCAATCGACCACAGGCGATAGCTTGGCTCCGTCTTGGCTTCCTTCACAAACTTGGCTCCGATCGCCTGCAAATTACCATTCAGTTCCAAACCTTGCATGAGTGTGCCATTGACCGCCAAATCTAAAACTTCTAGCATCAAACTTGTCTCAGAAAATTACGCTTAGTTAATCGTACCCAGTGCCCCCGGAGCACCCGTTAGAGTCCGTTTAGGTGAACAGGTAAAGATCATAATGACCAGGGTTAAGATATAGGGAGACGCATTAAATAGGTAGTAATAAGAGTCCACTCCGACGGATTGCAAGGCAGGTCCAATGGCCTGGGCTCCCCCAAACAATAAAGAAGCGTAGAGGCACTGAACCGGATTCCAGCGAGCAAAAATGACTAGGGCAACGGCCATCAAACCTTGACCACTGGAGATCCGTTCCGTCCAACTACCGGGATAGTAAAGGGATAGATAGGAGCCGCCAATTCCTGCCAAAAAGCTACCCGCTACAATGCAAAGCATCCGCACCCTATCGATCGAGAGACCCATGGCCTTAGCGGCATCTGGACTATCCCCCACGGCTCGAACAAATAAACCCCAGCGAGTCGAACGGAAAAACCATTGCATCAGCGGGGCGATCACCACCCCAATCAAAAACAGCGGACTAATCTTTAAGGCAGATTGAATCTGCGGCAAGGTACTCCAAGCTCCTAAATCAAAGGTGGGTAATTGAGGAGCAACGGGTTGAATAAAAGGCTTCCCGAAAAAGAAGGCAACGCCACTGCCAAAAATAATCATGGCAATGCCCACGGCTACATCATTCACCTTGGGCTGTTGCGAAAGCCAAGCATGGATAAACCCCAGCACCATCCCCGCCAGTCCTGCTGCTAAAACCCCCAGCCAAGGAGATTTAGTGAGATAGGAAACGGCATAGGCACCCATAGCTCCCGTGAGTAGGGTGCCCTCCAGACCTAAATTAATCTTGCCGCTCTTCTCGGTTAGACATTCCCCCAAACTGACAAACAGAAAGGGAGCGCTACCCCGCAGGGTTCCAGCCGCGATCGCTAAGGGGACTCCCCACCAACCTAATGCTTCTGCTGCCATTTTTATGGATTCCTCTGATAGTTAATTGCACTAAAGGTTTTATAGATTTTAAATTTTGAAGTTAATCCAAAATCTAAAATCCAAAATCCAAAATTCCTAAACCGTCACTGTTGCCGAACCACTCGAACTAGAAGGAGGTGGGCTACTGATCGCTTGAGGCCGATCCTTAAAGATGGCAAACCGTCCGTACAGTGAATCACTGTAAAGAACGACTAAAAAGACGAGTCCTTGAAAAACCAAGACCGTCGCATCTGGCAGGTTATGATTTCGCTGTAGAATGCCGCCACTGGCCAGGATGCCTCCCAGTAAAATCGCCACCAAACTTGCGGCTAGGGGATTATAACGAGCAATAAAGGCAACCAAAATACTGCTGTAGCCATAGTTGGCATTGAGCGACTCATTGGCTCGACCATGCACTGCTGCCACCTCGACCATACCTGCCAAACCAGCACAGGAACCCGCTAAGAAGCAAATGGCCATGGTCAACTTACCAACGGGTAACCCCGCGATTCTAGCGGCCCGAATATTGCCCCCCGCAGTTCGAGCGGCAAAGCCAAAGGTGGTACGTTGAATCAGGAAATAAGCAATTACACAGGCAATCAAACCGTAGATTAAGCCGTAGTGAATTCGGGTACCGGGAATCTTGCCCAGCATGTCTGCAGCCGCAATTGGGTAACTGGAGGGCTTATTCAGAGAACTGGGATCACGCATCGGCCCACCCACTAGGTGATTGAGGAGAGCGATCGCAATGTAGTTCAAGAGTAAGCTACTGATGGTTTCATTCACCGCACGGTAGTGGCGCAACGCACCAACGGCTCCAATCCATAGCCCGCCAAAGATCATGCCAGCTATTGCCATAGCAACCTGGGTAATGAGGGGCGGGGCGCTGGACAAAGCCAGTCCCGCTGCGACAGCACCAATCCCCCCCATCACCAATGCCCCTTCATTACCGATGATTACCAAGCCCAAGCGAGCCGGAAGCGCAGTACACAGGGCAGCCAGCATCAAGGGAGCCGACCGAATTAAAGTGTTTTGAAAGGAACTCCAACTGCCAAAGGCAGCTTTGTAGATAGAGGCATAAACCTGAAAAGGATTTGCACCTGCTGCCGCACAGAACATGCCAAATAACACCAAGGAAAAGACAAGTGCTGCAACGGGAAGAGCAACCGACTCTGAGGTCGCACGCCAGTTAGAACGATTGATCATAGGGAAGCCTTATGGAGTGGGCTAAGCAGACAGTCCCCCTTGACTTTTAGTTAGGGGAATTATCTGTCCCCTTGAATAGCAGGGGGACAGAGTCCAGGTTTTCTTGAGATTAACTTTTGGCGATCGTTTTGAATAGCCTTTAGCCTTCAGTAATTCACAAGTTCAAGTCGAATTTCGTAGCGAAAATAACATCTTAGACTGATTAGCTGACTTTACCGATCACCCCAGCTACCAACCAATTCATTTTTTCTAATTCGGGATCTTGCTGGGTGTAGTCTTTGCCTGCAGGGATGATCACCTTGCCAGTGTTATCTTTCACCTCCCCTTTGTAAATCACCAAACTGCCATCCAGGAACTTAGCTTTAGCGGCTTCAGCTTCTTTCTGGGCATCTGCACTCACTGCAGGGCCAAACTCGGATAGTTTCAAAAATCCTTCTTTAAAGCCACCCCGTACTAAATGGGGAATGCCACCATTCATCAAAGTTTTGCCATCCCGAATCCATTCTGCATACTGGGAATAAACCTTGGTCCAATCCCATTCAGCCCCAGTCAGATATCCCTTGGGAGCAAGGGTAATTTGGTTGGCGTGGTAACCTGCACAGAAAATACCCCGTTTCTCTGCAGTTTCCATGATCACTTTCGGGCTATCGACGTGGCAGGTCAGCACATCAATCCCCTGGTCTGCCATACTGTTCGCCGCTTCAGCTTCCTTCACCGGCAAAGACCAATCCCCGGTAAAGACAACCTGGGTGGTGATACTAGGCTTAACGCTCTGTGCCCCCAAGGTAAAACTGTTGATATTCCTTAACACTTGGGGAATGGGCTTGGCACCAATAAAGCCTAACTTGCCCGTTTTAGAGGTGCGAGCGGCGACAATGCCTGCGACGTATTGTGCCTCATCAATATAGCCGAAGTAACTACCCACGTTGTTCGGATGTTTGCCTTCTTCATAGCGTCCGCCACAGTGAAAGAATTGCACTTCCGGGTAGTCTTGAGCCAACTTGAGAAT
>JAYKHH010000109.1:0-3560 GCA_035285265.1 Leptolyngbyaceae cyanobacterium
CGCAGCACCAGAAAATCCCGGGACACCCTCCCAGCTTTGCCGCAGTAAATTTGGGAAAGCACGACCCATCTTTTCTGGATATCCTCTAATGGTGTTTTCTGGCGAACTTAAGGTTGTCTAAGGCTCATCCTCCATCCCTCGTACAATTATGCTAGCAGGATGATTTTAGAACTCCTTATGACACCCTCTAAATTCAAGATTTAAACATCGGTTAATGAACTTTTCTTCATCTTACTTTTCTTCATCTTATTGATATGCATAGCGAACATGGCATTTCCAACGCAGTCATCAATTCAGATATTGATGTCAGCACCTCTGAGCTTGATGCCCACAATCCGCTACCCTTAGTGGTTGAAACCAGCTTTTCAGAAAATTCAATTTTAGAAGAATCTGATCCAGACAATATTGAGATCACCGCAGCCGAATTTTCTGCAACTGCAATTCTAGAGATTGAAGTTGAGGAATTGGCCCTAGAGATTGAGGAACTAGAACCGGAGGAGAAGGAAGGAGAAACCTCCAGCCGTCTTTCTGGCTATAGTAAAACCGTTTCAGATGATGCGGTGGGAGCTTTCTTTAAAGAGATGGCCCGTTATCCACTCCTAAAACCAGAGGAAGAAGTTGAATTAGCCCATCGGGTGCAATTTTTAACGGAAGTTGAAGCCCTACAGGAGAGACTTCAAGCCCAACTTGGGCACCAACCGACGCGCACAGATTTTGCCGAAGCCCTAGGGTTAACAGAACGACAACTGGAAAGTCGTCTCTATCAATCGCGGGTGGCTAAGCGAAAGATGATTCGTTCTAATCTGCGTCTAGTCGTCTCCATTGCCAAGCGTTATTTGAATCGTGGGGTGCCCTTCCTAGATTTAATTCAAGAAGGGGCGCTAGGGCTAAACCGAGCTACCGAGAAGTTTGACCCTGATAAAGGCTACAAATTTTCGACCTATGCCTACTGGTGGATCCGGCAAGGCATTACCCGCACGATCGCGAATGATGCCCGCACGATTCGCCTTCCCGTTCATGTGGTGGAAAAACTCAATAAGCTCAAGAAAGCCCATCGGGAATTAAAACGAGATCTTAGGCGCAATCCCACGGAAGTTGAACTGGCTGACATGCTAGAGGTAACTCCTAAGCAGCTACGGGAGTTGCAACAGGTGCGACGGCGATCGCTCTCCCTCAACCATCGGGTGGGCAAGGGCGAGGATACGGAGTTAATGGACTTGCTAGAGGATAGTAATACCCAAGCGCCTGAACTTAAGATTGCGGAAGGGATGATGCGTCAGGAAGTCTGGGATGTGATTGGGGAAGTACTGAGCGATCGCGAGAAGGAAATCATTTCCCTGCGTTATGGTCTGACGACGGGCGAGCCTTGCACCTTAGAGGAGGTCGGGAGTTTATTCAATTTATCCCGTGAACGAGTGCGGCAAATTCAAAGTAAAGCCATGCGAAAACTGCGTCGTCCTCAAGTCGCTACAAGGCTCAAAGGCTGGTTAAAGTAAAGACACAATATTAGTTGTGTAGACTAGGAGCCTATTTTATCGACTTTGCGATACTATATTAAGCTACTGCACCGCAATCCTGAGTTACTTAATTGGGTAGTAGCCTCTATTACCTCATTATTAAGGATCTTTAGGGTTGGGAAGTGATTGTATTCTATTGACGTAAAAGTACCATGCGATCCCCTGACCAAACCCTAATTTACCGCAACGCTATGGAGTCGTTAGTAGCAGAAGAGGTTGATAAACAATTTCTGCAAGTTCCACCCCGACTTGTTAAATATTTGGTGAAGCAAGAAGTTGCTGCTTTTGCCTTAAATCGGCTCCCCTCTCTGTACGCCACGAGCGAAAAAGGATGGCGGCAGCAGGTGATTAGAGGTAGAAGAGACTACAAGGCTCAGGTCACCGATGCGGTGCGGCAAGGGTTAGTAGCAGTGCAGCGAGATCCTCTACGGGTAGAAGCGCCCTTAAACTTGCCAGATCAAGATGAGGCAATTGCTGCACTCAAAAAACTCAAGGTTCTGCTCCAGTATGAAGAACTGTCTTGGAGAAATGTGGCGGATGCAGTTGAAAAAGCATTGGTTAGCACTGCTAAAGGGCACATTACCTGGAAAACAAGAGAGAAATTTGAGGTTAACGATCACTGGGATCAGGCGTCTTACAACCATTAGGCTCACAACCGTTAACAGAAATCTGCCTATAGTAGGCGCTTGGCAGATTTCTCCACTCCCATCTTGGATTCTTCCCTGCCTTTTAGGATTGAGTTCCCTAGGGTTGATGGAAGTTGCTAGTGCCAACCCCCTGGTAGTTCCAGCAGAGGGACGGTCTTTCGGAACTTCTGCATTACCTGCCCATGGGCTACTAGCGCAGTCTCAGCCTGAAGCCAGCCCATCCAGTATTCTAGTCCCCTCTATAGAACCCCTAGATCTGAGTGTCTTAGACACTAGTGCAACTCAATTGGCAAAACCAGGCTCCTGTCCTAGGCAAATGGATGTGGTGACTGCCGATACGATCTGCCAGTCCCATCAGACTATTCCAAGCCTCTGGTGGGCTAAGGAGCAGTTTGGGGGGCAGTTACTAGACAATTGGGTGGCTTATCCCCACAAAAGCCAACGAGATCGACGGGTAGATTTGGTGGTGAATCAACAGGCTTGGAGTTTACTAGACTATTTAGAACATTACGAATTTGTTCACCATTTTGGTACCGTGGCGCAAGACTATGGGTATAACCTGAGGGTATTCAATCGCCAAGGGACTCAATTGGCAGCCTATACCTGTGACTTCAGGACTGCTCCATCCTCTAGTCTGCCAGTTTGCCAAATTTTGCTGGATGCTTCTGGTAAAGATATCCTGAGGGGAAGACCCCAGCCATAAAAGGCAAGGAACTCGAAGCAAGGAAGTAAACAATACTATGACCTGGTGGCAGAAACTCAAGAACAATCCTTTGGCCCGCTTTGGGGCGGTGTTGTTGATCGCTTTCTATCTGATTGTAATCGCAGCAGAGTTTGTGGCTCCCTATGCCCCCTCTGCGTCCCAGGTCGATGGAGCGTTACTGCCTCCGACTCAGATTTATTGGCGTAACCAAGCTGGCGAATGGATTGGGCCTCATGTTTATCCCACTACCCAGGGGCCAGTCAGTTTAGAGACGGGCGATCGCCAACTGATTGTCGATCGAAACAAACCCTTACCCCTGGGCTTCCTTGTTAAGGGTGACTCCTATCAATG
Organism: Leptolyngbyaceae cyanobacterium; assembly: GCA_035285265.1. GTDB lineage: Bacteria > Cyanobacteriota > Cyanobacteriia > JARCMD01 > JARCMD01 > JAYKHH01. The sequence goes on from JAYKHH010000109.1 coordinate 3,219, forward strand.
GTTAGGGATCCGGAGCGATCGCCACCTTTTTGGCACGGTAACACCCAACGAAGGGAAGTTTAATCTTCTGGGTACCGATGAGCAAGCCCGTGATCAGTTTAGTCGGTTGGTGCATGGCGGGCGGGTGAGCCTGAGCATTGGCTTGATTGGGGTGATCATTTCCTTTCCCCTCGGTATGCTGGTGGGGGGTATCTCTGGCTATTTTGGGGGGCTAACGGACAGTGTTTTGATGCGCCTTGTAGAAGTGTTGATGACCATTCCTGGAATTTACCTCCTAGTTGCCCTAGCTGCCGTATTGCCTGCGGGAATCACCAGTACCCAACGATTTTTATTGATTATTGT
>JAYKHH010000110.1:0-2618 GCA_035285265.1 Leptolyngbyaceae cyanobacterium
GAAATCCTCCTAAAAGCCCTTTCGTCGAACTGACGTTGAGTAAGGTATTGAGATTGTTTGCCGGATGCTTCACCCCTACACCGTTATCGTCTCCCATCTATACCTAGAACCCAATACCTAAAAAAGCTGCCTATAGCAAGCTAAAACGTTTCAGTTGCGTCTCAATGAGGGCTGGTAGGGTTTTATGGAGGTCGGTTTGAGTTTTAAAGACCAGTCGATTTTGGCTCGGTAAGTCAAAGGGAAACTGCCCTGGCAGCTCTGGGCGTTCCATCTGAGCCAGTAAAATTTGCTCGGAGCGCTTACATTGCAAGGCATAGCCCACTTCTACACAAACCTTAGGACTGGGAATAAGTTGGGGTGGGGTTGCTTCGATTTTAGCGATCGCCGTGCCATCGGCAATAAATAACAAACTTTGCTTAATCTTCCGCATTAAGGTGCTGCTGAGGCGCGTGGGGCCATCGGTGAGACGATGGGATTCTTCTAGGGTGAGGGGGAGGCGCGATCGCTGATTGAGGGATTCAATCAGCGTTTTCAGTTCATCCCGCAACGCATCGCTCGATTCAGCATACTCAGTCTGATAACAGAGAAAAATCACGGGCTGTAAGTGGGCCATCACCTCTTGCTTGGTGAAATAAATCTCGTGACTGATTAGATCAATATTCGAGATTGCATAGCCACCACTACCTTCAATGTAAAACTCAACCACTTCCCCTTCTAAGTACCGCTGAAACCAGGTCGAGCGCTTTACATCCTCGCTATCTTCCAAAAAATCAGCTCTTAATGCGGATTTCAATAAGCTATTCTTACTCAGCCGTAGGTCGTGGGGGCGCTGCTCTAGATCTCGAATTGGCTCATACTCCTGGAGATACCAAGCTTTCAGCGCAATAATAGCCATCTAAACCTCCGGAGTACTCCCGCCACATCGAAGTATCGTAATTGAGCGGAAAGGCGGAGTCAAACTATTTAAACAGCACAACACCCAAGTGACTGACTGAGTAACTTCCTTTCCTAGACTAATTATGCACAGAGTTGTACTGATTCAGCGGCAACTATCAATAATCAGTTACAGAGCTCCCTACGTCCTAATTACTAAGGAAGTGTCAATCTTTTACTTGGGTGCTGTTGAGTTGAGACGAGACAGATTAGATAAAACAGCGCTTTTTACTCCTAACTAAATCAACGTGGACTTGGCTGTTAAATCTGCCAGGGAAGCTTTTGGCTTCAATTACTACTATAGATCCCTGGGAACCGAGAACAAGGGCATGAAACCAAAGTTTACTTTCTCTGTGCAAGGTGGTCTAAACAGCGCCTTGGCTAAGGATATTTCCCTAAAATTATTGCCCGCTGTAGGGATCGAACGGATGTCTACCCAGATCGAGGTCATCCCTAGGCACAGACCTTGGGGTGATTTCTGGCTTGAAAATCACCTTTGTGCCATCAGGCACAGCTAGATACCCAACACCACACCTAAGGAAAGTACTTGAATATCACCCAATTCTTTACAACTTATGTCACCCGATTCTTTACAATTAGTTAATAATGTCTCCCCTAAGAGAGGTGCGGATTCCGCAGCCACTCAAGATCAGATCCCTGAGCCCAGATCAGATCCCTGAGTAGGGTAGTTCTCTCCTCGCCATGAGTGTGCCTTCTATGCCCATAACCCTGCCTCAGCCCTCCACCATTAGCTATCAGCAACCTCCCCGTACTGTGGGACGACGCTATCAGTCAGTTGTCTTAATGGTGATCGTTAGTATTTTCTTGTTGGGCGGCATTGGTGGTCGCCTTGCTTACCTACAACTCGTTGAAGGAACTCGCAATCGCAAACTTGCAGAGAATAATCGGATTCGGCTGATTCCAAAGCAACCGGAGCGAGGGAAGATTCTGGATCGCAAAGGTCGAATCTTAGCAGGTAGCCGCCTTTCCCACTCGGTATTTTTATGGCCTCGTGCTCAGAAAAAGTCTGAATGGCCTAAAACTTTAAAACGCCTGTCTCAGGTTTTGGGGATTTCAGAAGCAAAAATTCAGAAGCGCTTAGAGCAAGCTGGATATGAGTCTCCTTTTTTAGTGCGGATTGAACGGGGGATTAGTCCTGCTCAAGTTACAGCCCTGGTGGAATATAGACTGGAGGGCGTAGAAGTAGATGCCGAAGCAGTTCGGAATTACCCCCATGGAGATTTGGCAGCTCACGTCCTAGGCTATACCGGAGAAATGACCGATGCCGATCTGGAAAATCGCAAAGATCAGGGATATCGTCTTGGAGATATCATTGGTCAGATGGGGGTAGAAGCCGCCTATGAAAAGCAACTGCGGGGAGAGTGGGGTGGTCAGCAGGTCGAGGTGGATGGACTGGGCCAGGTAGTGCGGATCTTGGGTCAAAAGCCTGCCAAGGCAGGAAAGGACGTGCAGTTAACCCTGGATCTGGATCTGCAAAAAGCGGCTGAGAAAGCCCTGGGCAACCATAAAGGGGCGATCGTGGCGATTGATCCGCAAAATGGGGCAGTCTTAGCGATGGTGAGTCGGCCTACCTTTGACCCTAACCTATTCTCAACACGGATTACCGATGCCCAATGGCAACGGTTACAGAGTTCCGATCATCCCTTTGTCAATCGGGCTCTCCA
>JAYKHH010000111.1:0-9849 GCA_035285265.1 Leptolyngbyaceae cyanobacterium
GGCGTTAAGGTCGGTTCACGGCTGGCAATGATAGCAGCAAATTCTTGGGTTTCCCTGGCCCATTGCAGGGCTTTTTTCCAGGTAGTGCCAGAGTGCTTACCCACTTTGCGACTGAGCAACTCTAACTGCTTCAGGAAAATTTGGGATTCTAGTAGATTGGCTTCGACCTCAACGGTAGAGGTTTGCCTGAACTGCCACAACCAAGCAACCAGCATCACCAAGGTAATTGCGCCCCCGATTGCTAAAACAATCAAACGAGGGCTTAACCAAAGGATAAAACATAAATACCCTAACCCTGCTCCTACTAGCAGGATGTAAGTTTGAGGCGATCGCCTTATCTTGCGCCAAGCAAAGCCCATGGATTAATGAGGTGATACAGCGAACCAACGGATCTGTCACACTCAAATCCTAAGCCCAGTTGGATTTTTAGTCCAACTTCAATCACACACTTAGTCATTTTTAGAAATTTTCAGGGATGTAGACTTTTGGCATATTAGGTCAAAATTTAAGGGAGGCGTGACACGCCTCCCTTCAAGCTCTGGAATCAAACTGTTGTTCAGTAAAACTTCACTTTAACCTCATCGTAGTTTCCCTAGCTCAATGCCAGCATTTAGGGGCACCTCAGAAAATACAAATCTTGCGCTCATAACCAAGGTAATTCTCGTCGGATGGGGCAGTTTAACTGCCCCCACCCCAATTCATCGAACTCGTCGGATGGGGCAGTTTAACTGCCCCCACCCCAATTCATCGAACTCGTCGGATAGGGCAGTTTAACTGCCCCCACCCCAATTCATCGAAGTACCCTTAGGATTTTTAGGCATTTTCGCCTGCGGGCAATGAAGTTTCCGAGGCTGGAGAAGTGGATTGTAACTCCGTTAAGTTAACTTTAACCACTTGATTCCGAACTTCTGGAGCCTTGGGCAAGGTCAGTTTCAGAATTCCGTCTTTATAGTCAGCTTGCACTTGGGTATTATCAACGGCTACAGGCAACCCAATTACCCGTTGGAACCGACCATAACGGAACTCAGACTGGAAGAAATTCTCCGACTCGGATTTGGCTTCAGACTGATACTTACCTGCCAAGGACACTGCTTCTCGCGTGACCTGAACATCCAGATCCTTAATATCTATTCCAGGAAGCTGAGCCCGGATCACAATGTGATCGTCCGTAGCTTTTAGCTCGATTGCAGGTGTCCAGGTACGATCCTCACTCACATCGCTTAACTGAGTTAGGCCATCAAAAACTTGGTCGAATTGACGACGCAGAGTTTCAATTTCGCGCCAAGGTTGCCAATACCGAACTAACATACGCACTTCACCTCTCGAATTAGTTAATACATTAAATCAGTTGACAAATGAACTTGCGAAGTCCTGGAAACTCGTATAACTCATCTGTTTGATGGGTTTTATTGTTCTGGTCTTCACTCCTTTATGATGTATCAAACTTCAATAAAAGCAGGTCGGGAGAACTGCACCTGGATAGGTGGGCTTTCCCGATCCTGAGGGATCAATTCTTTCAGCGAATTCCTATCCTGGCTTAATCTTGCTTGTTACAAGGCAAAAGCACCGTAAAGGTGGTGCCTTGATGAAGTTGGCTTTCAACCGTGATTTGACCTTGGTGGTTCTCGACGATCGCTTGGGCAATGGCTAACCCCAACCCCGATCCGGTAGCAGTCGGAGAAACTGTCGTTACCCCAGAGGGGGAATGAGTCCGAGCCGGATCAACCCGATAGAAACGGTCAAAGAGGTGCGGTAAATCAGATTCTGGAATCCCGATCCCCGTGTCCTGGACTTTAATTTGTAGATGAGCCGATTGGGGGCGACCCATCCGCTGTAACTCAATGGCTACCTGCCCACCCGTTGGTGTGTATTGAACGGCGTTACCCACCAGATTCGTAAACAAACGTGCCAGTTGATCGCGATCGCCTGGAAGACTGTAGCTGTTTTTTTCTAAGGGGAAGGCGGGTTTGTCGGTGGGTGGGGGGAGAACTTGCAAGGCTAGGGTAATTTGCTTTTCAGTCGCGATCGCCTGTTGTTCTTCGATCACATCCTTAAGCAGATCTTGGAGTGCCACGGGGGTAGACTGGGGCTGCACAATGCCACTATCCTGCCGTGCCAGAAACAATAAATTATCGACTAATCGTCCTAAACGTCGGGTTAACCGCTCCACAACCTTGAGTTGTTGCTGCTGTTCTAAAGGGTCGGGGTTAGGGTCTGCCAAGGCGACCTGCACATTCGTTTGAATGGTGGCGATGGGATTCCGCAATTCATGGGAAGCATCGGCGGTAAATTGCTTAAGGCGTTGGTAAGACTCCCGCACTGGAGCCATCGCCAACCCAGATAAAAACCAACCAATCGCACCCACCACAAGCACCATTAACCCCGTCCCGATACTTAAATCAACAATCAACTGACGGGTGGGCTTGGTGACTTCAAACCAGGGATGACTGACTCGCAAATAGCCCAGCATCTGACGACCGACTTGAACTCGTTGGGTTACCTGTCTCAATACTCCCCTGGCAACGGTAACCGTTTCCCCATCTAGGTCGGGATGGAGGGGCAAATTCAGGGGGTCAACCAGGGTTGACCAAAGTAAGTCTCCCGTGGGGCTAAACCACTCTAAGTCAATATGGTCATCTTCGATGGCATGGGGGTTATTACGAAAACTTGCTTCGACATTAATTCGCAGGTCGCCCCCTTCCTTATGAAAATCCACTGGCTCAATGACGAGCGATCGCTCTACCACTTCCACCACATGGTTAAGGGTGTCATCAATCCGTTCAATTAAGGTGCTGCGAACATATCCATAAAATCCACTCGCAAAGAGCAGCAGCAAAATCGCAGTTACGGTCGTATACCAAAGCGCTAGCCGTCGTCGAGTCGCCTGAAACATAAAGCAGAATACCTATTGTGGGGTCTTCAGGGTGAGTGAGGACAGCCAGGAGAAAGGAAGCCCAACCCTCTGTTGGGTTTACCCTTGGCAAGCAGACACTGATCCCATCCTGTCTCCTCCTGAGCAAGTTATGCTGGCACTAATCTATCTTGTCAGCCCTGCAACCATTCACCTAGTCATTCACTTCCTATGTCTAAATGGTTTAATACTGCTGGCCCCTGCCAAGCTGACATTCACTATATGTTGCCTGCCAGTGATCGCCTTCCAGGGCTAAAACGACTGATTGACCAGCGGAATTATTTTGTCATCCATGCCCCCCGGCAAACGGGCAAAACCACCGCTATGTTAGCCTTGGCCCAGGAACTCACCGCCAGTGGGAGCTACACGGCTGTCCTGCTGTCTCTGGAAGTAGGCGCTGTGTTTTCCCATGATCCGGGGGCCGCTGAACGCGCCATTCTGGGGGAATGGAAGCAATCGATTCGCTTTCGTTTACCGGAAACCCTTCATCCACCCACATGGCCAGATGCAGAAGCGGGGGCTAAGATTGGCACGGCCTTAAGTGCCTGGGCCGCTCATTCTCCCCGTCCACTAGTGGTATTTTTAGATGAAATTGATGCTTTAAGTGATGAAACGTTAATCTCTGTTTTGCGCCAGTTACGATCCGGTTTTCCCAATCGTCCCCAGGGCTTTCCCCAGGCTTTAGCCTTAATTGGGATGCGAGATGTCCGAGATTATAAAGTCGCGTCTGGAAGCAGTCAACGTTTAAATACGTCCAGTCCCTTTAATATCAAAGTCCGATCCTTGACCCTCAGCAACTTCAGCTTAGAGGACGTACAACGTCTTTATCAACAACATACGGAATCTACCGGACAAATTTTCACCCCAGAAGCGATCGCAAAAGCCTTCTATTTAACGAATGGTCAGCCCTGGCTAGTTAACGCCTTGGCGAAAGAAGTGACTGAATACCTAGCGGAAGATCCTACGGTTCCCATTACTATTGATCTGATTAATGAAGCGAAGGAAATTTTAATTCAACGTCAAGATACCCATTTAGACAGCCTTGCGGAACGGTTACGAGAAGATCGGGTCAAAGCCATTATTGAACCCATTTTAGCGGGTGAAGAATTACCCGATCTTCCCCAAGATGATCTGCGGTATGTTCTAGATTTAGGCTTGTGTCGGCAGACCCTTCAACGGGGGCTTGAAATTGCTAATCCCATTTATAAAGAAGTGTTACCGAGGGTTTTAGCTGTTACAACGACTGCGTCTTTAGGCGTGATTCAACCGATTTGGCTCACCGCCACGGGGGAACTGGATGCCGCACAATTATTAACGGCATTCCTGGAGTTTTGGCGACAGCATAGGGAACCGCTGTTCAAGAGCACCCCTTATCCCGAAATTGCCCCCCATTTAGTGTTAATGGCGTTTTTACATCGGGTCGCCAATGGCGGAGGCACCTTAGAGCGCGAATATGCCATCGGTTCCGGGCGCATGGATCTGTGTTTGCGCTATGGTCAAGTCACCTTGGGGATGGAATTAAAGGTCTGGCGTGAGGGAAAATCTGATCCGTTACCGGCAGGCTTAAAACAACTCGATAAATATCTATCCGGATTGGGGTTAGAGACAGGGTGGTTAGTGATTTTTGATCGCCGTCCTAATTTGCCGCCAGTCAGCGATCGCACCACAACTGCGATCGCTGAAAGTCCAGCAGGAAGAAGAATTACGGTCATTCGAGGATAAAAACTAGTCATTGGCTTGCCCTAGCTCTGTTAAGAACTGGAGTGCTTTCACCACATAGGTTGCACAAATCTGGGGGGAGCTTTCATAAAAGGCCCGCCATGCTGCCGCTTTGTACTCGTTATAATGCTCTGCTTGGAAGCCACCTGATTTTGCCGAACTGGCTAGGGTTTGCTTGAGAGAGCAATCCATCCAAGCTAGACGTACAGCGTGTCCAATCACCACGTCCAGGACAATATATTCTTCAATTTGTAGGGCAGGATTGCGGTCTATCAGAGCCGTTAAGGCCAGAATTGCTTCGATATTCACTTGCCGATACTCAGCCGCAGGAATCTTATTCAACAAATGTTCAATCCTGATGGCAAAATTCTTTTCCCCAGAGGTCATTTCTGACAGGATCAAGTGACTGTCAATGCAATTTCGCCGTTCTAGCTTATCCCCAATCACCAAACCCTTACAGTGGCTCAACAAGCGCCAGATCCGGGAATAAAAGTCTTGGGGAACCCGATTTAAACTACCCTGCCGCTGGCGATATCTGAGCCAACCTTCCACGGGTGACTCCGTTTCTTCATGGGCAAGGAGCACGACCCAGGTAATCTCCTGTTGTTGCTTAACGTGGAGCGACTCTTGCCGAAATAAAGATTGATTCAACCCCTCATAACCTGCTAACACTTGCCGCAATCGAATTTTAATTTCAAAGGGACTCAGTTGCATCAGATGCTCGTAGGCTTCTCCCTGAGTGACCTGTAGCTCCCGTGCCAGGTCAGTGGTAATCAGCAGAATCAGATACCCCACCCGCAGGGTTAATAAACCGCTGAATAAATGGGGCTCAGCCTTGATCAGAAGACTGAGATAGATGAGAATTTCTTGGGTAAGGGGGCGATCGCGAATATCTTCTCCACAGAAATGATTAATCTTGTCCCGGATTTCCGTATAGGTCATCGGGTGGGTAATCAGGGATGCCTCCGTGTAGGCTTTCCCGACAGTAATTTGTTTTTGCCTCACTAAAATATCGGTCACCGCATCCGATAACCCAATATCAGCCTTATCCAATAGCCCAGCAGCACGACGCACCACGGTCCAGAGTTGCAGCTTACCGGCTTTGACATAGACCTCATCCAGCAAATTGGCAACCGTTACGATTTGGCCGCGATCGCCCAACCCGGTATCAAACTCTAGCCCCCGCAATCGAATTAGGGTTTGTAACAGCTCAATCTGCTCGTAGAGATTTTCTGATTCCTGCAAACTAGTCAGCAATAGTGAACTATTGGTTTCACACTCCAGCATGAACTCTTGGGTATACCCCAAAGGCCAATTTTTATCCGGGTTGCAAGCCAAGTAGTATTGAACTGCCTCCGTATCTTGAAGCGGAGACTGAGCAAACTCAAAATTGTGCAGAAAATCAATGCGCTCCGTCCCTGCAGTTAACTTGAGCTGGCTGAGGCGACCCAGTTTCACCGCCACCCCATTGCACTGTCCCTGGTGTAATTCTTGCATTAGATCGAGCAATGCTGCGCTCCCTGGTTCTAGCAGTGCCTCCGTTAATAGCAATGTCAGCGTGGGTCGTCCCAGTTGTCGCCAGTGCCGTTGAATATAGAACAGTTCACTCTTAAACTGAGCTACCAAGAAGTGATAATCCAAGGTCAAATAAAATTGCTGCTGATCTAGGAAGGCAGGCAGGAAAACAATGGTTTCGCCACAGATATAAAACACTCTAGAGGTCGTTAAGCTGCGGAGGCGACGAATTGGACGACCACTAAGTCCTAGTTTGTCATTCCGTCCAATCTGGGTATAGGCCAAGGAAAGTTCGCTGGCAGAACGCACCTGAATGGGAGCCACTTGCTTGGGGGTTTGGGTGGCGATGCCGTGGGTGGCCAGTTTGTCCTGCAGTGATTCGTTTTCAGCTAAAAGGGCTAACTGGACGAGGGGTTCCCGGTGATGAGAGATGGCTAAATGGCGGCCCAGAGGGTCAATATCCCCCAATGCCAGTAAGCCGTCCTGGAGGAGTTTGCCTAGCAAGTACAAACTCTGTGCCCAAACCAGCGGGATATTTTCATTGGGGAGGCGAGGTTGGCTATGGGGCGATCGCTTCTCCGCTTCAATCAACTGGGCTGGCACGTAGTATAACTCAGGCAGCAACTGCATCCCGTTTTGCTCAACCAGGAGTGACTCTAGGCGCTCTTGATAGAACTCAACCTGCTGGGCATCCCCACGAAATAGACCATCCAACATTAAGTACGTAAAAAATAACGGCCATTCACACTCAATATGCTCAAATTGCTTAAGCTCCCAGGGTTCATAGTGTAAACGGCTACCATCTTCTAAAACGGTCTGATGACCATCCCTCAGAAATCGCTTGCAGCCATACTGACCTTGCAGTTTATTCACAATCTCATTACGGGTCTGGCGGCACAAACTTTCAGGGCGGCCCTCCGTTGGTTCCCAATCGGCAACGGCAAACGCAGGAAACCCAATCACACTCAACAGAGCGGCATCCACCTCTTTGGAACCTGACTCCCTTGGCAACAAAGACTCTAAGGTGATCTGTGCTCTAGCAATCTCATCAGGTGAAACATGGATCACAGAAGCTTGACATCCCTTTACGCCAAATAAATCTAATTCACTCATCGCTTCTAGGGCAGCTTTTGCCATGCCAATCGAGCTAACGTTCAGTTCTGGGTTGCCGTGATTGGTTTTGTTGCCCCGTTCCCAAATGCCATAGTCTGGAGTGCGGTAGGTGCGTCCAATGTAATACACCAGATTTTGGATAAAGTTCACCTCATCCAAGGTGTAAATGATATGTAGTCCCGATACGGTCATCTGAGCCAGCATCAACAAATACAGGGAAGTCGCATCTAGCTGTAAATGGCCCCACTCCCCATCCCCCACCACCGTATTTCCCGTATGGGTTTCATATTTGGCATGAAGGGCATCTAGGGGAGACTGGGTAGATTTGAAGCGTTCTACCTTATGGGCTTGCCGCATCATCGCAAACAGCAATCCCCGCATTAACTTCACAACGCTATGCTCTAGCTCAAACGTGCGCCCCCGATCATCATCTAGTTTACGGTAGGCGAGGGCTAGCCCCCAGACAGCCAGAATGCTATAAACGTTGTCCCTTACCCAGGCATCGGTGTAGTCGCCGTGGGCAGTGACCGCAGTACTGGCTGGCAACAACCCTGTAATGGGATTCTGGCGAGCCAGAATGATTGTTTTAATCGGATGGTAGTAAGCATCCAAACGGGTGTAGAGGTCTGAAGGGGTTGTGGACATGCCATCCTCACGACTAGGATATCTCTGGGATTAGTCAAACGATTCTGTATATCTGACTATAAGGGTTGTAGAGCTTTTCGTTCCCCATTAGGTTGCGAAACCCTGATATCCAGTCGTATTTGCAATATCGCTAGAGTTTAATTAGGAAGATTTTCGCTTCCATAGTTTCCTGAGCAGACGCAGGAAAAAATTAGAGTTGGGTGGCTGCTCAGATTCTCCTGAAAACCTGCCAAAGGAAGACTTACTCTTCCAAAGGGGGCTGATGAGATCTAGAAAATAACTGGAAATAGGGGGTTGTTCAGATGCTCCTGAAGACCTGCCAAAGAAAGACTTACTTTTCCAAAGGGGGCTGATGAGATCTAGAAAATAATTGGAAATAGGGGGCTTCTCCAACTCCCTAGGAGGAGTAGGCTCTAAATAGCCTGGTAGACGAGTCCAATAGGTGGCTTTCCATGTATAGGCCAATAAAACACCCAAGATCACAGACCCTAAGCCCCATTTAATAGTACTTCTCAAGATTTGAATAAACTGAGCTTCATTGGCAGCCTTTATTTGAACTAATGCTGAGGCTTGCTGATTAACAACCTCTGATAGAATCTGTTGTTTTAAGGTGGATAAATTATCCGTATCAACTGCACGCCCTTGTTGCTTGAGCTGTTGTGCCAAATTAAGCAGTTCAGGAACTGAGGCGCGGTTAATATTTTCGTTTAATTGCTTAAGTTGGTCTTCTTGCTGAGATATCTGGAAAACCAGTCGATCTTGATTTTGAGTAGTCATGAGATAAGCAGAACTAATCCCTGCAGGGAGAAGCAAAAAGAAGCCAACGCCAAGGATTAGGGCTAAAAAAGACAGATATCGCAATATCCTCTTTTCAAAATTGCTTCTCTCCAAATCTGCTTCTAGAAAAATGAGTAAAAAGCCAAAAACAAAGACAGCACTATGCTCTACCAAAGCTCCAAAAGTCTGGAACCCCCATACAGGAACAGAAATTCTAAAGGGAACTAAAATTTTAAGATAGTCTAACAGGGAGAGGATCAATAACCCATAACCAATGATGCGTGGCGGGGCAATCATAGATCGTTGATAGGAACTTTTGGCTTCCATAAAAACCTAGCTAATGAGGAGAAAAGAGGGGTAGAAGATTCCGAAGTAAACTTTAGGGCAACGGAGAGTCGTTTCAAAAGCTGAATTTTTGGCCTCCGCCAGAAAATTTCATAAACAATTTTACTTAACTTACTCCAAATAGCCTGGTAAGCGGACCCAATAGGTAACCTTCCAGATATAGATAAATAAGAAGCCATAAATAACTGCTCCTAAAACCCATTTAACTGTGTTTTTGAGCAGCGACAGGAATTGAGATTTTTTTACGGCGTTCGCTTGAGTAATTGTTGCGGCTCGGTTATTGCTAATCTCTGACAAGATCTGATTTCTGAGTGCTGACAAATCATTGGTATCTATCGAACGCCCCTGCTGCTTAAGCTGTGCAGCGAGTCTGGCAAGTTCAGGTTCTGAGGCACGGGTAACTTGCCCACTTAACTGCTTAAATTGATTTTCTTGTTGAGAGAGTTGAGCAGCAATTTGAGTTTGATTCTGAGTGTGAATTCGATAGGCAGAACCCAGTCCTAAAGGAAGAAGCAAGAAAAAGATGATGCCGATTACCAAGGCTAGCCAGGATAGGTAGAGCAAGATTTCCTTTTCAATGCGACCTCTCCCTGTATTTCCTTCGAGGAAAATGAGTGCAAAGCCTAATAAAGGGATGCCGCTCCGTTCCACGAAAGCCCCAAAGGTCTGAAATCCCCAGGCGGGCTTAAAAAAATCAAATGGCACCAAAATCTCAATACAGTTTAAGAGCGCGAGGAGCAAAAACCCATAACCAATGAAGTGGGCCAGGGAAATAATTGATACGTTATAGGGACTTCTATCTTCCATATAAAACCTATATTGAT
>JAYKHH010000112.1:0-3212 GCA_035285265.1 Leptolyngbyaceae cyanobacterium
TCCAGTAAATGAAGCGGTGTCAGAAACAGGATCATAGGGTGGATCGAAGTATACAAAATCATCTTTTTTTGCTTCTTCAACTGCCTTTTCAAAATCCCCATTCAAGATTGTGACTGAATTCTCGTTCAGGTACTTATTAACTGCTTTCAAGACGGTCTCATCTAATATATTGGGATTCTTGTACTTCCCAAAAGGGACATTAAACTGACCTTGGGAATTGACCCTAAATAGGCCGTTGTAGCATGTTTTATTTAAAAAAATAATTCTAGCTGCTCGCTCTACAGGGCTTTTTTCTTGATAGAGGAGCGTTCTATCCCATCCGCGAATACTGTAATAATACTCCGATTCATGTTGATGGGATTTGTGCTTTTTTAACTCCTCAATTAGCTCATCTAAGGAATCCCGAATTACTTGATAGCAATTGATGAGTTCTGAATTGCTATCATTAATCACAACCCTTTTGCGCTGTAATTCTAAAAACAAGGCACCCCCTCCGACAAAAGGTTCATAGTAGGTGTTGTATTTTTTAGGCATATTGGCCTGAATGTCAGCTACTAATTGCCGCTTGCCTCCTGCCCATTTCAGGAAGGGTCTGACAAGTTTGTTGGTTCCCATAAATATAAATTTTCCAGGTCAAATCTGAAGTGCCCTACCTTAGGTTTCTTATAAAAATATAAGAATTAAGATCAATAAATAATACCCCATCAGAAGGCTCACGCGAACATACTTCATGAGCCTTCTGATAGGGCTTTCTATACTTTTGCAACGTTACTGAACAACGCTGCTTTTATTTAAATCAGGAAATTTTCTGTGAGTTGCAACTTCACCTCGGTTCCTGGGTCGAGCACAACTGCACGGGGGGCTGTGACATTACCTACCACTACACCTGCAGCCGCACCGCCCAGAACTTGCTCTAGGGTAATGCCTCGTTGACCGAGGACTTGCCCCAACACAATCCCCCCAGCCGCACCGATCGCTGCATCGCCTGCGATCGCCCCAGCGGAAGTTTGCTGAGGATCTTTGACATCATGAATAGTGGGTGATTTAGCTGAGAAGGGATAGGCACCACCGTTGATAATCATGCGAGTGGCTATAAATTGTCCACCCCCCTCGACGGGGGTAATTTCCCCTTCAATCTGAGTATCCGCCGGAATCACCACCTGTCCTGAGGGATTGCGGATATCTTGGTTTAAGCTCAGCGCTAATTTGCGAGTTTCACCTGTTTGCAGGATTAACTGGCTTTTGCCGCCGTAGTGAGTCGCGATCGTTTGACCTGCCGCCAACATCGTTTGCGTCCGTCCTACATTTAAACGATTACCTTGAGAGTTGCGGTTATTGTAGGGAGATCTTCTAAAAAGCTGTGCAGTGAGGATGGGTTGAGATGGGCTGGAACGCTGAATCGAAGTGATTTTGTGGTTTGCGAGTTCTCTGCTGTTAGATAGCGCCAAGGTAGGCGTTACTGTTCCTAGCACTAAACAGCTAATCCCTACTGCGACACCTAAGGGTTTGTTGAAAGCAGAACCAGACGTTTGACCATTAAACGGAAACATAACACCATCTCCAGACTAAATCCAAGGGGCAAATGTAACTTAGTAACTTAGGGGACTAATGGTTGCAGTGTAAAGAGGTGAAGAGAACCTTTCTACAAGACCTAGGCAGAAATATCAAGGAGTTTTTAGCTACTAAATTAACCCCTGGATTGGCAGACGCTACTGATTAGAAAGGTGTTCCTTTGGATGAGGTCTAACATCCCAAAAGGCTTAGCATCCGGACAAATATTCTGATTGTAGGAAACGAGCATGGTTGCCGCTTGCTCAGTCCCCATAGGTAGATCGGGTGCCAAGTCCAAAATCTCGAAGAGGGCCACCACAGGAGGATAGCTCCTACCGAAGGTCTTAATCCAAAATCCAAAATCTAAAATCCAAAATTCCTAATGACGCTGATACCGCATCCCTGGTTGCTGCGTGACTAAGCCCATGAGTTCTAATTGTAAAAGGGCACTAGAGACTGAACCCGCTGACAGCCCCGTTTGTTGAATAATTAAGTCCAAGGGCATTAGATCTGAAGAAATAGCTTGTAAGACCTGTTGGAGTTGGGGTTCCAGGTCAGGGATAGGATTCAGGTCAAACAGAGAGGTTTGATGGACTGGATCAAGTTTGGGTAAGCTGCCTAATAGCTCTAGCAGATGACTCTCGCTCAGAATCACTTGTGCGCCCTTATTGAGTAACCCTAAACAACCCAGCGATCGCGGGTTATCCAACGATCCGGGCAGCACGTAAACATCCCGTCCGTATTCGTTGGCAATATGAGCTGTAATCAGTGCCCCCGACTTGGTGGGAGCTTCTGTGACAATCACTGCCCGACTTAGCCCTGCCACAATCCGGTTGCGCTGGGGAAAGTGGGGGCGATCGGGTTGGGTGCCAGCGGGGTATTCGCTGAGTGCTAGTCCATGCTCTACCACGTCCTGATAGAGACTGCGATTACGCCAGGGATACACGACATCTACCCCAGTCCCCAAAACGGCGATCGTACGCCCCCCCGCCTCTAGGCAACTCTGATGGGCTTCCGTGTCGATGCCATCTGCGAGTCCTGAAATCACCGTGAAATTATTTTGAGCCAAAGCCTTACTTAGCTTGCGCGTCCAGCGTTTGCCGTAATCTGAGGGATCGCGGGTGCCGACAATCGCCACTCCAGGTACGCTTCCCTGATTCTCTGCGGGTAGCACCTGCCCTTGGTAATACAACAAAGCGGGTGGATTAGGAATTTCTAGGAGTAAGCGCGGATAGTCTGGCTCTGCAGGAGTCCAGAAGTGAGGATTGTTGGCTTCGTGTTGCTGAAGCAGTGGTTGGGGTTGAATTTTGGCTCGACCTTTGCTGATTGCCTCCAGTAACTGAGCCCCAATCCCCTCCACCTCTGCCAACGCAGCAGCCTCCGCTGCCCATGCTGCTTTTAAAGTGCCAAAGTGTTGCTCTAGCCGTTTCAGGAGAATCGGGCCAATTCCAGGAATCTGCGACCAAGCCAGCCAAAATGCGCGTTCTTCCACAGGCTAATTAGCTCAAAGCTTCAGAGAGATAGTCAGCCGCTGCTTCGACTACAGCGATCGCATTTTCGTACATCATCCGGGTTGGGCCGAGTACCCCTACACTGCCAATGGGAACGGAACCTCGTTTATAACTGGCTGAAATTAGGGTACAGGTACGCATCGGTTCCAA
>JAYKHH010000113.1:0-4765 GCA_035285265.1 Leptolyngbyaceae cyanobacterium
CAGAGTTGCCACCTAAAAATTCTGGAACTTGGTTTAAGGGATTGTTCACGTTTGATCTCTCCTGGCTGTAGAGGACTTCATGCCCATAGGTAATGAAGAAAATGTATTTCTACAGGCTTGTATGAACTAATGTATCAAGAGGTTGGCCGTCTCTTAAGTGGGCAGAACCGAACCATTTGGGGCGGGTTATAGCACTTAGGGATTTGCGGTTGAATACAATCCCTGCCGTAGGGACACCCCCTTGTGGGTGCCCCTACAGGTCAGGCTTGAATCTACGAGCCTAACTAGCCACGTATTCCCGCATGTCGGCTTTACGCTTCCGGAGCTTAGTCAGCGCTTCCCGCTCAATCTGCCGCACCCGTTCGCGGCTAATGTTGAGCATGTCTCCGATCTTAGCCAAGGTCATGGCTTTCCCGTCTTCCAGCCCAAAGCGTAAGGCTAACACTTCTCGCTGTTGAGGGGTGAGGTCTGCCATCAACAGGTCTAGATCAGCCCGGAGGGCTGCCTGGGCGGCGAATTCTTCGGGTGTGGTGCCCGTGTCTTCTAGCAGTTCTCCGAGTTCGGTGTCTTGGTTGTCTCCTACCCGCAAATCCAGGGATAGGGGCAGTCGTGCTCGTTCTAGGTATTCTCGCACCTGTTTAGGAGTGAGTTCTAGCTCCTCCGCCAACTCGCTCACGGTGGCTGCACGACCAAACTTTTGAGCCAGTTGGCGCTGAGCTTTTTTAATTTTGTTCAGTTTCTCGGTGATGTGGATGGGTAGGCGAATGGTACGACCTTTTTCGGCGATCGCCCGGGTAATCGCCTGCCGAATCCACCAATAGGCATAGGTCGAGAAGCGATACCCCTTGGTAGGATCAAACTTCTCCACCCCTCGTTGCATCCCAATCGTACCCTCCTGGATCAAGTCCAAGAGATCGACGTTACGCTTGATGTACTTCTTGGCAACGGACACCACCAAACGCAGGTTGGCTTCCACCATCTTGCGTTTCGCGTATTCTCCTTCTTTAATGGCCTGCTCGAGTTCCGCTTCAGAGAGGCCAGCGCGCTCTGCCCATGCGGCGGTAGTCGGTTGACCTTCCAACTCAGCCTTCAGGGCCTCCTCAATTTCATAGAGGGCGGTGACACGTTGTACCTGTTTTCCATAAAGAATCTCCTGCTCGTGGGTGAGGAGCGGGACACGACCAATTTCTCTTAAATAAGTACGCACCAGATCGGTAGAGGTTTGAGCAGCTTTCATAGGAGGCAGTTTTGAATAATTAACGCGGATAAAAGGTTGATTAGGGTTGCTAAACAAAGGCTGAGTCTTAGATAAGGGCAACCTTGACCTTTATCTTTTGAGACTAAATTCTAATCATGGAGCTACCGTGGCTAAAGGATAAACCACTGGCAAAGGTGTCATCCGTTTACCATGTACGGTTAGAAACGCCCTAGGGATGCAGCGGTTTAGTTTTGATGGAACCTGTGGCTACAGTTTGAATAACAGGGTATGAAGGGTGGATGAGAAATAAAGACCCGGAAAGCGATCGCTGAACTTTAAGACTAGTTGGGATTCCATGGGTTACATGAATTCCTACTGCCATAAAGATTCTTAATCAAGTTGCACTTAATTGTTAACAATCGTAACATTTCTGAAAAGGTTTGTATACCTCTTAAGGGTGACCCCTCACACTGACATTACAAGGCAAGTATCGCTAGGGTACCCAGGAATGCGTTTCTTAAATGCATCCTATAGAACAAAATGCGATCCATTTAACAGGAGCTAAAACTCAGCCCCCACAGGAGTTAAACGCTTGTCACCTATGGGTTTGGAGCCTAATTGGGTTGACAGCACAGTAGCCCGAAAAAACCAACTAGGGGCGATCGCTCTCAATCATTTACAGTAGATTTAATTTTTTCTTAAGTATTCAAAGCTGCTCAAAATCCATGAGATGCCAAAACTCACCTAAAAAAGTTTTTCCAGGTTTTCTCAGATTTCTCTCGGCACCCTAGATCTGGATTAACGTCAGTCTCCAAGGTCGGCGCACCTGCGGGAAGGGCGAAAGAAAACCTTCCCATTGCCAGCTCGACCCAGGTTTCTAGGAGAACGTTTTCTGAGAAGTTCGATGCAAGGGCTTTTAGGAAGCTTTCGCTCCGCGAAAGCTTCCTAAAAGCCCGATTTTGCGTGCGCGAAGCGCACGCAAAATCGGGCTATCGAATTCACGTTGGATTCGCTAACTATGGTAGAGGACTCAACACCCTTGAAATAGGCACAGGACTTACGCAGTTGGGGATTTTTGAAGGGCGGTAGCCCTTCCAAAATACCCAAAACCCCTATTAATTCGTAGGAACTGCGTAAGTCCTCTAGACAGATACCTTAGTAGTGAAAAACTTGAGATAGGTCTGAAGAAGATTTAGGGGCACCCATCAAGGAATGCCCCTACCCCAAAAATTTTTCCAGTGGGGGATGTCCCTCAAAACCATCCACAACCTTGGAATGGCTGCTTGCCTTGGCTACCTGTATTCTAAGGATTCGTTGGAAGAATACTAGGGGCTGTCATCATTTAGCCACCTAATGCTTCGACGGCAAAGGTTTCAGCCCCTAGCTTATGAAGTTGGGACGGGCGCGGTAATGCTTATCCCACAAGGTTTCTAGAATTCATTAATGACGCGCCCTAAGGCTCAGTCATGAAGGCCGATTCAGTTACCCAAACTTGAAATGCCGATGGTTGAGTTGCTGACCATTCATGTCTTCTAGCTCGAAAAGAAATAATCCATTTAACTCAACTTCATCGGTAAACCGGACGCTGAGCATGGGTTCACCATCACTCATCTGCCGAATCGCGATTAATTCGCATTCTTTTCCCTGATATCCTTTTGCCTTTGGGTGATTGGTGAACCCCAATTTGTACCGATTGCCAATGACAAGATGCTCGCTTTTGACATTTTGGGATGATATAAACAAGGGCTTTACCTCACTTTACTTCTAGAGATAGAGGAAATTGCTGCTTTTATGATTAGCAGCCACCTCACCACTCTACCCTTTTACGTATTAGAACGTAAGTAAATGCCGATACTTTTTATATTCTCTTAAATCTGCCATGGGCGAAAGCTCAAGGTTTTCTAGCTGGCAATTGGTGATTCTTAGATCATCTTACGTAAATTCACAAGGCTCCCTTGACATCTCTCTCAAGAAAGATGAGTTCGCAGACGGTGGCCACCCAGTAAAGTTCCCGTGGTACGTAAAGTTTCTGTGATGCATGAACCTTACCTGCATCAGCAAAATTTGAGTCCTAGCAACGCGAAGCCCTGCAACAGGTGCGGCAGGGCTTCGCGAACGACAAGCTAGAACGGGATTGAATTCACGTTTTTATTTCAGGTATTCCTGGAGTGCTTTGACGGTCAGGGGTTGGGACTGCAATGTGCGGATCGCAGCCGCAGATGCTCTGGCACCGGAAATCGTTGTGACGATCGGAATCTTATAGGTAAGTGCCGCACGACGAATGAGGCGACCATCATTTTGAGCTTCTTCACCGGAGGGCGTGTTGATCAGGAGTTGGATGCTCTCATTTTTAATTGCATCTAAGACGTGGGGACGACCTTCATGGAGCTTAAGGACTAGGGCCACATCGGTCAGGCCGTGTTCTAGCAAAACACGACGAGTGCCCTCGGTCGCAATTACCTGGAAGCCTAGGTCAATAAAGTCCCGAACAACCGGGACAACCGCTACCTTATCACGGTCGTTCATGGATACAAAAACTGTGCCGGATAAAGGTAAGTGCTGATTTGCGCCCATTTCAGCTTTAGCAAAGGCTTTACCAAAGTCCACATCGATGCCCATGACTTCGCCCGTAGAGCGCATTTCTGGCCCCAAAATGGTATCGGTGCCTGGAAACTTCTCAAAGGGCAGGACTGCTTCTTTAACTGAAATGTGGGTGGGAATTTTTTCTTCCGTAAACCCAACTGCCTCTAGGGTCTGACCGGACATGAGGCGCGAGGCAATCTGGGCGAGGGGCAGACCGATCGCCTTAGAGATAAAGGGAACGGTTCGTGAGGCGCGGGGGTTCGCTTCTAGAATATAAACTTGCTCTCCCTGTACCGCAAACTGGATATTCATCAAGCCCACAACCTTGAGCGCCTGCGCGAGTTGCACTGTCCAAGTCCGAATGGTTGCTAAGACGGACGCAGGTAAGGAGATGGTGGGTAAGGAGCAGGCGGAGTCGCCAGAATGAATTCCAGCCTCTTCAATATGCTCCATCACACCACCGATGACGACTTTGCCAGTGGCATCGGCGATCGCATCCACATCCACCTCGATCGCATTCTCTAGGAATTTGTCAATCAAGATCGGATGGTCAGGTTCTACTTGCACGGCATAGAGCATGTAGCGTTCAAGTTCCTGGTCGGAATAGACAATCTCCATAGCCCGACCCCCTAGCACGTAGCTAGGACGTACCACCACGGGGTAATTAATTTTCTGGGCCACCACGAGGGCTTCTTCGTAGCTGCGGGCAATGCCATTGGGCGGTTGGGAGATTTTTAGATCGTGGAGGATTTTTTCAAAGCGCTCCCGATCTTCAGCCGTATCAATCGAGTCGGGGGAAGTACCCCAAATTTTGGGGTGCGGGCCAGTGGATTCATCTAACCCTGCCAGATATTCCTGCAAGGGCACTGCTAGCTTTAAGGGAGTCTGCCCACCAAACTGAATGATGATGCCTTCGGGGTTCTCAGCTTCGATAATGTTGAGCACATCTTCTTTGGTCAGCGGCTCAAAGTAGAGGCGATCGCT
>JAYKHH010000114.1:0-3471 GCA_035285265.1 Leptolyngbyaceae cyanobacterium
TAGGTAGATTTCTAATATACTTAAGGCGCTACAGGTAGCGTCCTATGGTTTTTCGTGTGGCAATCTTGATCTTAGGTGCCTTAGCTGGCTTGCTGATCCGGAACTGCGATCAGCAAGCTTTTGCGCGTTCAGAGTCAAGCAATCATTCTCGACCCCTAGCAGCCCATTCCGTGACGACACCCAAGCCCTCGGAGCAGCCTGCAACCCTGATTGCCCAAACCCCTCCAGAAAAGACTCCTACACTGCCACCTAATTACGCTCAGTATTACCAAACCTATCAATCTGCACCTAACTCCGTTCAATCTGTCGTTCGTTCCCCTATTCCGTTTGGCCTTCAGCTTGCCACGCCCTTACCCTCCCAACCTCCCTTACCCTCCCAACCTATAGAGGGGGGAATTGCCAATGACACAGTTGTGATGGTTGCAGAGGTTCAGATTTTGGGTGTGGAGCCAGATCTCCAGCAAGCCGTTCGGACTACCATTCGCACCCATCCGGGAGGAGAGACCAGTCAAGGGCAACTTCAACAGGATGTGGATGCATTACTAAGAACAGGGTTATTCACAGCCGTTCAGGTGCGTAGTCAAGGTAGTAAGACTGGCTTGCGCGTCACCTATCAAGTCGAGCCAATTGTTGTGGAATCCTTTCAGTTAGTAGGGGCACAGGTTCTCACACCCGCAGTGGTTAACCAGATCTTTGAGACGCAACTAGGGGCAGTGGTTAGCCCTACAGTTCTTGATCAGGGTGTGAAACAAATCAACCAATGGTATGCCCGGAATGGCTATTCCCTAGCACGGGTATTAACCCTACAACCGAGTCGGGAAGGCATCGTCACCCTAGAAGTTGCCGAAGGAGTGATTGGGGAAATTGATATCCGCTTTACCGACTCCACGGGAAAGACAGAAGATGAGCAGGGGCAACCGATTCAAGGTAGAACTCAAGTCGCATTTCTCCAACAGCAGCTCCAACTTCAGCCCGGTCAGGTGTTTCGGGAAGATCTGGCCCGCAAAGATATCCACCAACTCTATCAGTTGGGGCTCTTTGAACAGGTCAATCTCAAGTTAGGGGGAGATGCTCAACGAGTAAAACTCAACTATGCCTTGAATGAGCGATCGCCCCGTCAGGTCAACCTAGGGGGAGGCTACAACGAAGATACGGGTATCTTTGGTGTCGTCAGCTTCCGCGACCAAAATGTGAATGGGTTAGCTCAGCCCTTTGATACAGATTTACAGATTGGGGCACGGGATCTGCAGTTTAATAGCAACTTTAGTCGCTCCTATCGTTCCAGCAATCCTGATCAGCTAGGCTATCGAATCAATGCCTTTAGACGACGAGGCTTATCCGATGTATTCGATGACAGCCTAACGCTAGCGAATGGCGACCAAGTGCGGGAGGGACGGTTTGGTGGAGGCATCACCTTGACTCGACCGATCGCAGACTGGATGGGATCCCTAGGGCTAAACTATACTCGCATTAGCTTGCGCGATCGCGACGGTAATGTGTCCCCAACAGACCGCCAAGGCAATCCCCTCTCGGTGAGTGGCACGGGCATTGATGACCTCGCCACTCTCTCCTTGGGTTTCTCACGGGATCAGCGGGATCATCCCACAAATCCCAGCCAAGGAACGGTTCTCAACTTCACGACAGAACAATCACTGCCCATTGGCTTAGGCAGCATTGTGCAAAATCGTCTTCAAGGTAACTACATTGAGTACAAACCCGTACGTTGGCTCGCTTCTCCGGCGGGGGAATTTCCAGAAGTGTTAGCCTTCAACATTCAAGGAGGTACTACCTTGGGAGACTTACCTCCCTACAATGCCTTTAACTTGGGGGGTCCCAATTCCGTACGGGGCTATTCCCTCGGTGGGGTAGGCAGTGGTCGCAGCTATATACTAGCCAGCACAGAATACCGTTTTCCCTTACTGACGCCGCCGCTAGCGGGCGTATTCTTTGCTGACTTTGCTTCCGATTTAGGCTCAGGCAGTTCCGTCTTGGGCGCACCTGCTGTGGCCCGTGGTAAACCGGGCACAGGCTTTGGCTATGGAGCTGGGCTGCGGGTACAATCCCCCATTGGGATCATTCGCGCCGATCTGGGCTTCACGAACCAAGGCGAAAGTCGGTTACAGATCGGGCTAGGTCAGCGATTTTAGCGATACCCCTTTCCTACCCGAACTTCCCCTCTCCCATACTCCAGCCTATTCAGGCATACCCATTGGCCCCATTTGACCTTGCCAGGATTGTGCTCTCTTAGGCCGATTACCCCAATTGCTGCGACGATTCTCCATAGCTTCGGCAAATTTACGCCGTTGTTCAGGAGTCAGAACTTCGCGCATCTCTAACAGGTTATTGAACTGCAATTCTGCTGCCTGCTGTCTCAAGGCTTGCACTTGACGGAACTTGTCTTGAATTTGGCTTCTGGGTGCAGTGCCAGACATTAAACTACGTAACTCTTCCTGGGCTTGCTGGACGGCTTGGCGACGCTCGGAAATTTGCGTCTTGGATTGATTGCGAATCTCCTGCATTTTTTTAGTCTGCTCAGGCGTTAGGTTAAGTTCCTTCAAAAATCCTTCCTGCTGTTGTCTAGGACGGCGCTGTTGCCGTTGAGCAAGGAGGGTTTCAGATTGAAACGTATTGGGTTCCGCTAGGGCAGAGGCGCAGCCCAGGCAAAGCATTAAGGCAACTAAAATTGGGGTGGAGCGTAGCATGAAATAAGTCTCCTATTGATTGATGAAAGGGGAAATAAAAAACGAATCGTTTTCTGGGGGAGTCAGGCTGTTATCCCAACTGCTTTCTAGAAAGGATTCCAGACTAGCAAGTTGAGCATCGCTGGGTATGACAGGTGTCATCGCTCGGTATCCTGCCCACGCGACTAGGAAACTGGCAGCGATCGCCGAGGGAGCCATCCAGAGCCGTTGTCGATTTGCAAACCAATGAGCAGTACGAGAGCTTTTAGGCGTAGGAGAAGACTCCATGATTCGTACCTCTCCTGCTTTCGGTTGGGACAAGGGAGACTGAATCGACTGCATAATCGTGTCTTCCAGCGTTAAAGCAGGGGAGGGAACAGAGGGGCGATGATTTTGGAGGAACAACCTCAACTGTCTATCTTCGTCAGAGACGATTTCATGGTTATCAAATTCATGGTTATCCAAGGAAACTTGAGTCATAGTTGGACTCCTTCTTGCTGAAGAAACTGCCGCATGGCTGCGCGAGCATGGAAAAGGCGAGATTTGACGGTTCCAACCGGGATATCTAAGATTTCAGCCACCTCTTTTTGGGGCATCTCTTCCAGGTCATGGAGCACCAGAACACTCTGGTGTTCAAGGCTAAGTTGAGTTAATCCGCGTTGTACTAAGTCCTGATAATGCAGGTGCATTAAGTCAGGGGCATCCTCTTGCACAGTCGTTGCATGACCGATGATTTGCAACCTTGTCCGGGTCTGAGCCAAGCCCTGACGCTGATCAGAAGCCACATTCC
>JAYKHH010000115.1:0-3763 GCA_035285265.1 Leptolyngbyaceae cyanobacterium
AGCAAGGAACCAGCAACGGGTTCACGGATGCCGTCGATGTCTACAGGAGGTGCAGCGATGAAGGCAATGATGAAGCAGGTGGTAGCGGTGAGCAGGGTGGGGATCATCAGAACGCCGAACCAGCCAACATAAAGGCGGTTATCGGTGCTGGTCACCCAATTGCAAAACCGTTCCCACACGTTAGCGCTTTCGCGTCTTTGGAGGGTAGTGGTCATGATGTGATGAGTGCTTGATTTATGGATTTGGAAATTTATGCAAGTGAAATGATTCACCTGTTGTTGATATCTTAAAGCCTTTATTGATTTTTGTAAAGTGTGTAAACCCGATTGTTACGGCTGAGAAATCCTGACTACTGGTGCAGAATTTTGGTCGCTCGAATTTTGGTCGCTCAGAGGCGGGTTGATTCCCCCAGGACTTACGCAGTTGAGGATTTTTGAAGGGCTACAGCCCTTCAAAAATCCTCAACACCCTGACTAATGCATGGCAACTGCGTAAGTCCTATCCCCGTGAGATGGGAGTGAGATGCCTGGGAGGAGATGTTGCTGAAGGATGGGTGGATGGGTGAACGGGATCGGGTTGCAACCTTAGGTAGGGAATGGCGGTGCTATGCCCTGTCAGGATTTAGCTATGCATCTCATAACGCTATTTGGAGAGGGATGCATAGCCCAAAGATGTCCTTAACAGATGACTGGCAGGGGAGTTCCAACTTGAGGGGGATGTTGCGAACCCTCACATTCAGCGATTCTGGCACTGATAGCCATGTTTTTAACACTACAAATTTATTCGTTAACTAGTTTTTTTGACGCAATCTTGGCTCTGAGTGTCTTGCAGGGTCGATCAGGAAATAACAGATCAGGAAATAACCATGTTCCAGCCTATAGAAATCAAGCATCTAGCTAGTGAGTTTGTCTCACTAGCTCAAATTCCCATAGCTCCGCCTAATACCCTAGAGACGGCAGCCCTTGCCTTCTCTGGGCCTAGATTTTTTGTGGCTTTAATATCAGGGGTTTTATTAGCATTTGCAACACAATTTGTATTAACTAACCTTTCAGTTGCCGCTGGAATTTCCTACCTAGGGCCTCGACCTGGTTCGAGATCAGAGAGGTCAGATCGGCGTGAAGCCAGCACGATGGGGGGGACGATTCGTAAAATCGGTTTTGCTGTAGGATTATGGACTCTCATTACCGTTAGCATTGCCCTCTTCCTTGCCTGCCTATTAGCAGTCAAATTGAGCTTAATTACTAATCCTGGGCTAGGAGCCATTGTGGGTTTAGTGATCTGGGCAGCCTACTTCTCCTTACTAGTCTGGGTGAGTTCCTCCACGGTTGGTTCCTTTTTGGGTTCCCTGATCAACACGGTTACCGCAGGCTTTCAGTCTCTCGTCAGTACCGCAACCGCTGCTCTTGGACTCAAGACTAGTACCGATCAAGCAGTTTCCACCGCAGAGGCGACCGCTAGTGCAGTTCGTCGTGAACTGACTTCTGTATTTGATGCCAGCAGCTTGCGAGATGCCATTGAAGATTATCTGGATAGATTACGGCCTCCAGACTTGGACTTGTCTGGCATCCGCCGTGAATTTGAGCGGTTACTGAATGACCCAGAGTTGAGATCTTTGGCTGCCAGAGGCGACTTAAGCTCGATTAACCGCCAAACCTTTGTAGATTTGGTGAGTAGCCGCACTGACTTTTCTAAGCGGGACTTGAACCGCATTGTTGATCAACTCGAAAGAGCCTGGAATCAAGTTGTGGGATCTGTCAAAGACCCGATCGCTGAATTTCGGGACTATCTCCGCTCTGCCCGTCCAGAGGCGTTGCGCTCCCAGGAGCTCAACCAGAAGCTAGATGAATTATTGGCAGAAATCCGTCAGGGAAAAGCAGGTGGGCAACCCTCATCTGATACTCAGAAGACCCAAATCCAGACCTTGATGGATCGAGCCCTTCAGTATGGCATCTCGACCTTGATGGCAACGGTACTCGGTAGAACCGATCTGTCTCATTTAGATTTGAATGCGATCGCCCAACAATTGCAAAGAGCCATGGGGCAGGGGGGAGACATGGGTGAAGGGGCAGCACCCTACACCTCCATTCGAGCCGATGTGGAGAATTACCTGTTAACTTCCTATCCCTGGCACTTCAATCGTGAAACGATTCAGCAAGAATTTAGGGAAGTTATTTATGATCCGGAAGCTGATCCAGGTGCTATCCGCAGGCAACTACAACAACTGAATCGAGGCTATTTTGTCCACTTGCTAACGCAACGAGGCATCTTCAACCCCGATCGCATTAACGAAATTGCCAATCAACTTGACGTGATCCGTCGGGAGATCCTATCCACCGTTCAGACGGCGGAAGCTCAAGAAAAAGCCTACGATTTGCGTAACCGGGTTGAAAACTATTTGCGTTTATCCAATCAAGCCGATCTGACAGCACCCTCCATTGAGCGGGACTTTAGGCAGTTATTAGAAGATCCAGAATCAGATTTGGAAACTCTGCGCGATCGCCTCAGTTACTTTAACCGGGATACCTTAGCCCATTGGCTCAATCAACGCTCAGACATCACTCCTGATGAAGGAGAATCGATCCTAAATGCCTTGGAAAGTACCCGTGATCAGGTTTTGACGGAAGCTCAGACCCAGCAAACGCAAGCACAATCTCAAGCTTCACAACTTCAGGATCGGATCGAGGTTTATCTCCGAAATACGGGCAAGGCAGAACTCAATCCTGAGGGCATTAAACGGGATCTCAGCCTGATCTTGCAGTCTCCCCCCGCAGGCTTGGCGGCCATCCGCGCCCGTCTAGCTCACATTGACCGAGATACCTTTGTGCAACTCTTGAGCCAGCGGTCAGACGTGACCCCAGAGGAAGCTAACCAAATTGCCGATCAAGTTTTTTCAACTTGGAATCGGGTGGTTCATGCACCTCAGGTGCTCACAGGTAAGGCTAAGGAGCAGTATGACAATACCCTCGCTGCGATCGCCGATTATCTTCGGAGTACCCACCGCCCTGAACTCGATCCAGAGGCGATTCGGCAAGACTTAATCACCCTCCTCCATGAGCCCAGAGAAGGTTTATTAGCAGTTAGAAATCGTCTGGCCCATGTAGATCGCGACACGTTAGTGCAATTGTTGAGCCAACGTCCTGACCTGAGTGAAGAACAAGCCAATCAGATCATTAATCAAGTTCAGACAGCAGTTGATCAGATTGTTAAAGCCCCTCGGCGGTTGGCCTCGCGTACCCAGGCAAGGGTACACGACTTTCAAGCCAGTGTAGAAGCTTATCTGCGGAATACCGGCAAGGAAGAACTCAACCCTGAAGGGATCAAGCGTGACCTCCAACTGTTGCTCCAAGATCCTCGCCTCGGCATGAGCCACATGGGTGAGCGGCTGTCCCACTTTGACCGTTCGACTCTGGTTGCTTTCTTAGCCCAGCGTCCAGATATGAGCGAAGCGGAAGCCAATCGAGTGGTAGATCAAATTCTATCGGTTCGTGACCAAATGCTAGAACAGGTGCAGAATGTGCAACGTCAGATTCAGTCTGTGATTGACGGCGTTTTTGCTAGAATTCGCAACTACCTGAATTCCATGGAGCGCCCTGAACTGAATTATGAAGGGATTCAACGCGATCTGCGGACGCTATTTAGTGATCCGGGTGCTGGCTTTGAAGCCCTGCGAGATCGCCTCAGTCATTTCAACCGCGATACCCTTGTAGCAATTCTCAGCTCCCGTGAGGATATGTCAGAGGCGGATGCCAATCGCATGATTGAT
>JAYKHH010000116.1:0-3643 GCA_035285265.1 Leptolyngbyaceae cyanobacterium
GTATTGGTTCGGTCTTTCTCAGGGGGCGGCCTGACCTCAACTGCCACTTTTAATTGCACCCTGTTGTTGTTCAGATAGATTGGAAAGTTGGATGATCTGAACACCGTGAAACAGGAGATCACCCAAGGAGAAAGCACTCGCAGAGACAGGATGGGAGAGTCCCAGTCCGATAGCTGTGCCTAATCCTAGAAGAAAGGAAAAGCCTTGACGGAAGCGGCGAGATTGAAAACCCATGATGTTTGGTTATCTCAATTAGCGTTGGAAGAAATCATCAGGATGCCCGCTTGGGTGTTTAGAACCTCTCAGGTCGGTTTTTGAAGTGGATCACTCCTAGGTGAGTCAGACTTACCATGAGAAGAGGGGGAGAGATTTCTCTCAGAATTGATGGGTTTTGTTAAGGGCTCACTGTAACGCCCTACTGTATTTAGCTAGCTAAGGGGCACCCCATAGCCCTAGTCTAACAAGTCCCCCAAGTTGGCCGACAAGACCTATAGAGCTTACCCAGACTTGATCTTGGGAGAGATTTAGGGCTGCTCCTATGAATGATTCATGGCAGGTACGTCAGGCCAGAGATTGAATTAAGTGTTAAATTTTGTAAATAACATCCTTAAGCTTATGACCTCTCCCAATTTAGATGACCTTTCCATCCAACTAGATAGCCAGAATTCCCGCGATCGCATGTTGGCTTTGGCTTCTCTCCGTCAGGTACCTGCCATTGATGCAGTTCCCTTGATTAAAAAAGTATTAGAAGATAAAAATTTGCAAGTGCGCTCAATGGCTGTCTTTGCCCTAGGCATCAAATCCACCGAGGAATGTTATCCCATCCTGGTGCGTTTATTAGAAACCGATCCAGACTATGGCATCCGTGCCGATGCCGCAGGAGCCTTGGGCTATTTGGAAGACCCTAGAGCCTTGGAAGCCCTAGTCCGAGCCTTCTACGAAGATACAGATTGGTTGGTGCGCTTCAGTGCCGCCGTAGCCCTCGGTAACCTCAAAGATCCACGGGCCTATGACGTACTGATCAAAGCCCTTGACTCTGACGAAGTGGTGGTTCGGCAAGCTGCCATCTCGGCCCTGGGTGAAATCAAAGCGATCGCAGCAGTCGATCACATCCTAAGATTTGTCCAATCTGAAGATTGGCTTGTGCGGCAACGCCTAGCGGAAGCCTTGGGGCACCTGTCTACGCCTAAAAGTGTGTCTGCCTTGAAGTATCTAGAGAAAGATAGCCACCCGCAGGTTTCAGCAGCAGCTACAATCTCCCTCAAGCGGTTAGGGGACTTGCCGACCCACTAAAGGACTGTCTGAACATCAATACCTCCCCATCTTCGCGATCGCAGGCGACCCCTTACCTACCCTCTAACCTCCAGTTCCTGACAGCATCTGGGCAGGGCGAAGCATCCGGGCCAGCCCTTTGGTAAAGAGTTTGAGGCAGTTGCCGGATGCTTTGCCCCTACAACCGCCCCAATCCAAAATCCAAAACCTGTGCTGAGCCCTTCGACCCTTCGACAGGCTCAGGGCTCAGGGTAAACTCCGTCGAAGCATCCAAAATCCAAAATTCCACCCAGCACCTCGCTCAACAAGCTAAGAATTCTTGCTTTGATTAACATAAATGCCAATAAGGCCGCTTTCCACGAGAAAATAATGACGCATAAGGGGCTTAACCTAAAGTTATCTATTGATTCTGCACACTATTGATATGAAGTCTTATTTGGCTGCTGCAATCCAAATGAATAGTCTGCCTGACCTGCAAAAAAATTTAGTGCAGGCAGAAGAACTGATTGACCTAGCTGTTCGGAGGGGGGCAGAGCTAGTCGCCCTACCGGAGAACTTCTCTTTCCTGGGAGATGAGACGGCTAAGGTTGCTCAGGCAGATACCATTGCTGAGGAAAGTATTAAATTCCTAAAGACAATGGCAAGGCGTTTTCAAGTCACCCTGTTGGGGGGAGGCTTTCCAGTTCCGGTTGGCAATGGCAAGGTCTATAACGTGGCTTTACTCATAGACCCCAATGGTCAGGAACTGGCTCGTTATGAAAAAGCCCATTTGTTTGATGTCAACCTCCCGGACGGAAACACCTATCGAGAATCCAATACGGTGGTGGCAGGGGGACAAATGCCCCCCATCTATCCTTCCAAGGAGTTAGGGAAAGTCGGGCTGTCCGTTTGTTACGATGTCCGCTTTCCTGAGCTATACCGTCATCTCTCTCAAATGGGCGCTGAGGTTTTATGTGTTCCTGCTGCCTTTACGGCCTATACCGGCAAAGACCATTGGCAGGTGTTGCTCCAAGCTAGAGCCATTGAAAATACCTGCTATGTGATCGCCCCAGCCCAGACAGGTCGTCACAACAGCCTTCGTCAATCCCACGGTCATGCCATGATTGTGGATCCCTGGGGGGTGATTCTGGCGGATGCAGGGGATATGCCAGGGGTCGCGATCGCAGCGATCGAACCCTCCCGTCTAGAGCAAGTGCGTCGTCAGATGCCAAGTTTGATGCATCGGGTGTTTATTTAATAGGTGTCAGGTGCTAGGGGTCAGGTGTCAGGGGAGTCTGACACCTGATTTTTATGCCAGTAATCAAAATTTTTGTAGTCAACGGATTGATGGGTAAAGGGCTGATCGGGTCTACCCCAAGATACTGTCCAAAGTCTTGAGCAATTTCTATTTTGAGAGTGCAGCGTACTAAAGTTTGGAGGTCAAATAGAAATGACAACTAACGCCTCTCTCAATATCAAACAACGAATTAATACATCCCTTGTCATGGGAATTCTCTTGATTGTTTTGGGGATTGTCGCGATCGCCCTCCCCCATATTTCCACCTTCGTTGCTGAAACTTGGATTGCCTTAGTTCTGATCTCGGCTGGAGCCGCCAAGCTGATCTATGCCTTTCAGAACCGCGAGACTGAAGGCTTTATTTGGAAGCTATTGTTGAGTGTTCTCTACATCGTGACAGGCATCATGCTGTTTATTAATCCCATCGTAGGAGCGTTGACCCTAACCCTGTTGCTAGGTAGCTTTCTACTCACGGAAGGGGTCTTCGAGCTGATTTTAGCCTTCCAATTACGGGCACAACCTAACTGGGGTTGGGTGCTCACGGATGGCATCTTAACCTTGGTGTTGGGTGCGATCGTCGTGTTACAGTGGCCTCTCGTGACCCCTTGGCTAATCGGTACCCTAGTGGGTGTCAGTGTCCTCTTTACAGGCATTTCACGGGTGATGCTGTCGCTCAACGCGCGGTTGGTCTTGAATGATCTGGATCAAGCTGCTTAGAGTTGAATGATAGGGATGAACCTACGGAGGAGCTGTTATCCTTTAGATGCCAGATGCTCTGGCCGTGGGAGTTTCAACCCCTAGCTTGTGAAGTTGGAACGGGTACGGGACTGCTCATCTCTTAAGGCTTCTACGATGCGTTGATGACGCGCCCTAGGAAAGGTTTTGGGCTAGGGAAGGTGGAGGCTGCTCATTTGTGGAGAGACTTCGATAGGATAGGCAGAATATACTGAGGCTGAATAGACTGACGCAGTGCTATGAACAAAACGTTGCTGGAAACCTTCCGCCAAGCCTATCGGGTCTTAGATGTTTTTCCCTTGCTGGATGCTGAGGAGATTGAAGCCTTTCGGGTGGATTATGGCGGCGATACTCTGGCGC
>JAYKHH010000117.1:0-4426 GCA_035285265.1 Leptolyngbyaceae cyanobacterium
CTCCATTGAGTTGAGCTACTTGGGGAAGATGCCCCCATCGCTGGAAGCCAAAGGTTTCAAATAATTGTAAGCTGGGTTGATTCTGTCCGAAAATAAAGCCTAGTAAGGTTTTAAGGTTTAAGCTGGGACTAGAGCGAAGCGCCTGTTCTAAGAGTTTTCGTCCCACCCCCTGACGACGGTAAGCTTGAGCCACATAGATACTCAGTTCCGCAGTGGCGGCATAGGCGCATCGCCCGTAAAACGGTTGAAAGCCGAGCCAACCTGCAATCGCCTGATCTTGTTCCATGACCCAGAGGGGGTGCTGAGTGGGGGTATGGGCATGAAACCAAGTCAGGCGGCTGGCAACGGAGACAGGTTCTGTATCTCCGGTAACGATAAAACTAGGAATTGTCGAATTGTAGATGTCTACAATAGCTGGCAAATCTGCCTCAACCGCATCGCGTATACTCCTATCATTTTGCATGATGCTTTCCTGACAATTCTGCGTTCAATCCCTAGTCTGCTAAAGATAATATAGAAGTTTGGCTTTTTTTATTCCCATCAAACTTGCTCACGTCAAACTCTCTGCTGACAATCCTTACAAGCAGATGAGTAAACCCCAATTTACCAGATACCTTGTCATTCTTCACGTTGTCATCTTCCCTACCTCACGCTGAAAAATTACCTATGAATTCCGAAATCCATTACCTCATGTGCGCGCCCGACCACTACGATGTGGACTATGTAATTAACCCTTGGATGGAGGGAAATGTACATAAATCTTCCCGCGATCGCGCTGTAGAACAATGGCAACAATTATTTCATGTTCTTAAAGACCATGCCTTGGTGAAACTAGTCCCCCCTGCGAAGGGTTGGCCGGATATGGTATTTACAGCCAATGCAGGTCTGGTACTGGGTAATACCGTTGTTTTGAGCCGCTTTTATCATAAAGAGCGTCAGGGAGAGGAACCCTATTTCAAAGCCTGGTTTGAAGCGGCAGGGTATACCGTTCATGAACTCCCTAAAGACTTACCCTTTGAAGGTGCAGGAGATGCCCTCCTGGATCGGGAAGGACGCTGGTTATGGGCAGGCTACGGGTTCCGGTCTGAACTGGATTCTCACCCCTATCTTGCTAAATGGCTAGATATTGAAGTGCTCTCTCTGCGGTTAATGGATGAGCGCTTCTATCATCTGGATACCTGTTTCTGTCCCCTACAAGATGGGTATTTGCTCTACTACCCCCCTGCTTTTGATTCCTATTCCAACCACTTGATTGAAATGCGGGTGCAGGAGTCGAAGCGGATTGCAATCTCGGAACCGGATGCTGTCAATTTTGCCTGCAATGCTGTGAACGTGGGCAATGTCGTAATTGTGAATAAGGTCAGTGATGACCTCAAACAACGGCTAGGCCATGCAGGTTTCCAAGTCATTGAAACCCCCCTAACGGAATTTTTGAAGGCGGGGGGTGCCGCTAAATGCTTAACCCTGCGGGTGACTGAACCGATCCAAGAGGAGGTTCATGCGAGTGCTGGCGTTGAAAGTCGTACGATTCGGATGGAAGGTCACTTGTTAGATACAGGCTTGATTAACCGTGCCCTCGATCTGATTGTGGAAGGGGGCGGTAGCTTCCAGGTCTTGAACTTCAATCTCGGAGAGCAACGCCAAAGTACCTCTTCAGCGGAAGTCAAAGTATCAGCGCCTTCCCACAGGGTGATGGAGACGTTGATGGCCCAATTGATTGATCTGGGGGCCGTGGCTCCTAGCACCGAGGTGCAGGATGCGCGGTTAGAACCTGTACTGCAATCAGGGGTTGCTCCCGATGACTTTTATGTCACCACCATCTACCCCACGGAGGTGCGCGTCGATGGACAGTGGGTGCGCGTTCAAGGACAACGGATGGATGGTGCGATCGCCATTATCAATACGCCTCAAGGTCTGATCGCTCGGTGCAAGTTACTCCGAGACTTGGAAATTGGGGAAAGGGTGGTCGTCGATGTGGAAGGGATTCGGACCATTCGTAAGACCGAGGCACGGGAGCAGCGGGCTTCCCAAGAATTTAGCTTTATGGGAGCGGGGGTTTCCAGTGAGCGTCGGGTGGAGCTAGTCGTAGAACAAATTGCCTGGGAATTGCGCCAAATCCGCGATCAGGGTGGCAAAGTGGTTGTCACCGCTGGCCCCGTTGTGATTCACACGGGTGGAGGTGAGCACCTTTCCCACCTGATCCGCGAAGGATATGTGCAAGCACTGTTGGGCGGGAATGCGATCGCCGTTCACGACATGGAGCAATCCCTGATGGGGACTTCCCTAGGGGTGGATATGCAGCGGGGCGTATCAGTTCGTGGGGGCCACCGTCATCACCTCAAGGTCATTAATATGGTGCGACGAGCGGGCAGTATTGGTCATGCCGTTGAGCAAGGGATCATCACCAAGGGGATTATGTACGAGTGTGTTCGTAACAAAGTGCCCTTTGCCTTAGCGGGTTCGATCCGCGATGATGGCCCCTTGCCGGATACGGAAATGGACTTAATTAAGGCTCAGCAAGATTACTCCCGTTTAATTCAGGGGGCTGATTTAATCTTGATGCTGTCCTCGATGCTGCACTCGATTGGCGTCGGCAACATGACTCCAGCAGGGGTCAAGATGGTCTGTGTGGATATCAACCCCGCTGTGGTTACAAAGCTGAGCGATCGCGGTTCCGTAGAATCCGTCGGTGTGGTTACCGATGTGGGCTTGTTCCTGAGCCTGCTCGTGAAGCAACTGGATATGCTGACCAGTCCCTACCAGTTAACGTAACTCGTAAATTTGGGCAATAGTAAAGCAACTCTAATCTTGTCTCCCCCCTTTGCTTTAGCGCAGCGGCGCGGTAGCGCGGGGGATTAAGGGGGGTAATTTCCGGGTGGCTCAGTCCTGAATTTACCCCTCCCTAACCCTCCCCTTGCAAAGGGGAGGGAATTTATTACCCCTACACGGGCCCCATGCGGTTGAAAGGCCAAAAACGTAGACAGTCTCGACCAATAATATTTTGGGTTGATAAGAATCCCCAAATATGGGAGTCATTACTATTGTTGCGGTTATCTCCCATTACAAATACTTGTCCTTCAGGAACCACCTTGGGGCCCCAACGATAATCAGGGGGTTCGGCAATATAGGGTTCTGAGAGGGGAGTATTGTCCACGTACACCTTGCCGCCTTGAACTTTGACCGTTTGACCCGCCAAACCAATTACCCGTTTAATAAAGGCTTGGTTTTTAGCGTACCCTTGAAGCTGCAATTGGGGCGGTGGGTCAAAGACCACAATATCGCCCCTGACGGGGGTATGAAAACGGTAGGATATTTTTTCTACGAGTAGGCGATCGCTCACTTGTAAGGTAGGCAGCATCGAATCCGAGGGGATGTAGCGAGGTTCTGCTACAAAGGCTCGAATCAACAGTGCCAAAATCAAGGCGATCGCCAAAATCTGGAAGTTTTCCCATAAATGAGAGTCTTTCCAGCCCTTTTTTTCAGGTGTCATAAATTAGGGTGATAGGGAGGGGAACTTGGGGGAATTCTAGACAATCTGCAACTGGAGTATGAGAGTACAAAACATGACAAGTCAAAACTTGAGTGTCAAACCAGCCCTAAGGGCTAAAACCAACTCTACCAAACCCAGGACAATACCTGTACGGCTAGGTTTGACAATTTTAGTGCTGGGAATGGGGGGTGCAGTTGCTTTGCCTGCAGTTGCTAGCTTGAGTCAGTTGACTCAGCCTTTACCCTTATCTTTCAAACTGAGTCAGATTCCTGCCAGTGCCAAGGTGGTCTATGTCAACCCAGCATTTGGGAGTGATAGTCCCGGTGCTGGGGAAAGCGCCGATGCAGCTTATCGCACCATTACCTATGCCCTTCAACAAGTGCAAGGACTGACGGTGATCCGATTGGCAGCAGGCAGTTATAGCCGTCAAACTGGGGAGGTTTTTCCCCTAGTTACCAAGCCAGGGGTGATTTTGCAAGGCGATGAGTCTAGCAAGGGGCAAACGGTGCTGTTGATCGGTGGGGGAGATTATGTAAGTCCAACTTTTGCTAAGCAAAATATCACCATTCGAGCAGAAACGAATAGCGAGATCAGAGGCATTACGATTACAAACCCCAACACACGGGGAACTGCTGTTTGGATCGAGTCTAGTAATCCTACGATTAGCAACAATACCTTTGCCAATAGTCTCAGGGATGGTGTCTTTGTTACGGGAACAGCCACCCCTAAAATTGAGGCAAACGTCTTTACCAAAAACAGTGGCAATGGGGTTTCAGTGGCTCGTTCTGCCCAGGGAGAAATCCGTAATAACCTGTTTCAATCCACAGGGTTTGGGATCGCCGTGGGTGGCACGGCTACGCCCCTGATCGAGGGAAATCAGATCTTACAAAACCAGGTGGGCGTGGTGGTTTCTAATGCCGCTCGTCCTATCTTGCG
>JAYKHH010000118.1:0-11254 GCA_035285265.1 Leptolyngbyaceae cyanobacterium
CTGGGATCAAATCCATGGGTGTCGCCCGTATTCCGCATCCCCCGGCTCAGCCAAATATTGCCCAAGACCTGAATCACCACTAGCAGTGCAATCAAGAGAAAATTTTTCACGATGCTGACCCTGTCTCCCAAAAGCTCAAGTTGGTGATTGTCACTCTTCTTACACCTCTATGGGTTGATTGAAAGGAGTATGGGCAGCCGTCTGCTGAGTTCGCCGACTTTTCAGGTAGGAGAAAAACTCCTTGCCTTCGCGCAGCCGACGGACTAGCATCTGGCGATCGCCCAACATTTCCCGCACAATCGGTAGAATCGCCTGCGGACGGAAGTAGAACTGACGATACATCTGTTCGACCGCATCCTCAATATCCCCACTGGACAGGCCGGGATACTGGAGGGTAGAGGCTTGAATCCCAGAGTTGGCGACCAGGGCATTTTGATTAAACCAGCCATTGGCTTGGGCTTGTTCGTATAGCTCTGTGCCGGGATAGGGAGCAGCGATCGAGACTTGGATCGTATGGGGATTAATTTCGCAGGCAAACCGAATGGTTTCTGCGATCGTCTCGCGGGTTTCAATCGGCAGGCCAATAATAAACGTGCCGTGAACCGTAATCCCTAGCTTGCGGCAGTTTTTCATAAACTCCCGCGCCATTTCCACCTTAATGCCCTTTTTAATGCGATCGAGAATCTGTTGGTTGCCCGACTCAAAGCCCACGAGTAGTAGGCGCAAACCATTATCCCGTAGTTGTTTGAGGGTGTCGTAGCTGAGGTTGGCGCGAGCGTTACAACTCCAAGTAAGTTTCAGGCGCTTCATGTGATGACTGATGGCGATCGCCCGTTCCCGGTCAATCGTGAAGGTGTCGTCATCGAACATGTATTCCCGTACCCGATCCCCAAAGATGGCTTTGGCTTCTTCCAATTCCCGGCCTACCACCTCTGGACTCTTCGTACGGTACTGGTGCCCCCCAATCGTCTGGGGCCAGAGGCAGAAGGTACACTTGGCGGGGCAACCCCGTCCTGTGTAGAAGGAAACATAAGGATGGAGCAAGTAGCCAATGAAATACTTGCTGATGTCTAAGTCGCGATTATAGACAGGTAACACACTCGGCATCGCATCCCAGTCATGAATCAGTTCCCGGTCAGGATTGTGGCGAATCTCTTGATTTTCATCTCGATAGCTCAACCCATTAATTTGATCCCAGGGCTTGTCCTCTGCCAGTTCTTTACAGGTGTAGTCGAACTCGTGACGACAAACAAAATCAATAATGGGGTTTTCTTGAAGAGTAGGGGTTGGTAGGACTGCCACATGGGCACCAATGAAACCAATTTTGACCGCTGGATTTTGGGCTTTGATAGCTGCTGCACACTTCACATCATTGGATAAGGATGGTGTACTGGTGTGCATAATGACCAGTTCGTAGTCCTTAGCAATTTTGAGAACATCTTCAACGGTTTGTTGATGGGGCGGTGCATCGACCAGCTTGCTTCCAGGAACTAGAGCTGCGGGTTGAGCCAACCAGGTGGGATACCAAAAGGAAGTAATTTCACGCTTAGCCTGATACCGAGCGCCCGCGCCCCCATCGAACCCATCAAAGGAGGGAGGACTCAGGAATAACGTCTTTTTCACGGATTGCTCTCCTCAACACAGTCTACAAATTGGGTCAAATTAATGGGCATATAAACAATACACCTTATTTTTAGTTTACTGACGGGAGCCAGTGAAGTGGCTGATGTTTTGGGTGCGAGACTGACGCTGGGGTAGGAGTTTGAGAGCACTGAGACTGATTTTGCCTAGGGATGGTAGCAGTTGGGGTCGCAGCAGTCGCTCATCGAAAACACTCATCCGACGGGCATTTTCTCGCAGACACGTGGAGAGAAACTTTTCAGGGGTTAAGTTCATATCCACCACGCTAGCACCCGTTGCTGTAAAGCCTGCCCCCCCAGTGTCTGCACTCCGAAGGAGATGCACAAGATTGAGCAAGGCTCGACCATAGTGCCACATCGTTAGGGTGGCTCGCAGGGGAGGAGCACCTCGTCCCTGGATCGCCTGCAAATAAGCAATCCAGTTAACAAAAAAGACAATATGGCGGGCCTCCTCATCTAGGACAGGATCAAAAATTGCCAGCAACGAGGCGGGGAAAAACCCAGACTGGCGACCAATTTCAAACAATCCAAAGGCAAAGAAGGAGTCAATACACTCACCATAGCCAAACTTGACAAAGGCTGGCTCTATATTTAGGGGCAACGCTTCCGTAGGGGGAACCGTTGTTTCAATCCCGTAGCGCTGGGTCATACACTCCAGCAGGCGAGCATGACGGGCTTCTTCTCTGCCTTGGAGGGCGATCGCCTCCCGAATCCTGGGGTTACTGACGGTCTCCGCAAAGGTACTTACCATCAGCCCTGCCTTGCGCTCAATCCGAATCGCCTCCCCCCAAAAAGGAATTCCTTGGAGTCGGGCTAGACTGGCATCATCTAGATCGGGCCAAGGCAGGGTGTCCGGATCATACTGACGGTGACTGGCCATGAAAGTTTGGCAGAACAGCTCTTGGTGTTCTTGGGATCCAATCTTCATTCTCTTTCTCCCAGTTCTAAAAGCAACTGGTAAAGACAGGCGTGCCTAGTTCTTTTATGAAGCTTTTGTGACCTGCTCAACCAGGGCGAGTACAGAATTACGACTAATCAGTTTGACCTCTCCTCGCACCAACTCAACCAGAGCCATCACAGCACTGCGACTCAGTTTGGCCTGACCCCGCACTAGGGTATCTAGGGTGGCATGGGCCAGAGCGAGAGGGATTTTACAAAAATCTAAGGCGGGGCCATCGGGGAGGGTGGCAATATAGGCATCTGCTAGGGCTAAATTCCGTTGGGCATAGGCATGAACTTCTTGTTCAGTCCAGCCATCGGGGAAGAAATCAACCCCACGCAGGACATCTTCCTTGTGGTTGCGGAGAATATTGACTGCCTGCAAGCCTCGACCAAATCCTAAAGCTTGGGTACGACTGGTTTGGGTGCCGTCATGCCAAGCCCACAGGTCAGAGAGTAACAGTCCGACGGCTCCTGCCACACTAAAGGTGTAGCGGTCGAGATCGGCCTCTGTATGAATCGTCCAGTTATTAGCAGCCCAGTAGGCCATCCGGTCTGCCATGGCAGCGGTGGCATCCCAAATTCGGGGTGCGATCGCTGCGGGCGGCATCAAGGCCCACTCCCCAATTCGCAACGATACCTCTGGCAAGGAGTCACGGTAGGGCAATAGGGCTAGGGACAAGTCCTCTACGGTCGCTCCCTCTCCGGCGGATTGGAGCATGAGGCTAATCGTTGCTAACAGCTTTGCCTTGAAGTCCTGATCTAGATCTGGATGATCTTCAATTTCATCAATCGCCCGCATACAGAGGTAGGCAGAGGCAACAGCTTCTTTTAACCCCGTTGGCAAAAGGCTGATGGGGATATAAAAAGTTCGGCTGGTTTCCTTGAGAACTTCTAAGGCATCTTTACGCAAATCCATCTATTCACTCCTCTAGATTGGGCACCCAACGGTCAAACCCCAACATCTTACTGGTCTCACATCAATGTATCTCAGCAGAACAAAAGTTCTGACCATCCCTTGTTTAGATGGCTTTCTGCTTATTAAACTCGCTATCGCATCGAAAAGCAAAATCCTAAGGAAATTTTGCTACCTACCCAACTATCGTTAGGCTTGAGGGATTTGAAATAGGTTGTTCTCCTTTAAAACCCACTTGTACAGTCTCCATCAATGCCTGAATCCGTATCACCCCCCTCCCTCCCTTAAAGAAGAGGGGCAAATTCTAGAAAGCCCCCCTTAAAAGGGGGGAAGGGGGGAGCAAAACGGTTTGCTGCTCCATCAAGGCTGTCAAACACTCTCCTGGGAATTTGGATTTTCCTTGGCTTCAATTTCAGCAATGATTTATGGTTCCGAAACCAGCCAATAGTTCAACTTTGAACTCAGAAGGTTTAGGATGACGGAGGGATTTCGGGACTTCAGATGTTCCCAACTTAGAGAGTCCAAACGGTTGCAGCGTAGGAGCTTGACTAAATGACAATGCGGGTTTTTGTCACCGGAGGGACGGGTTTTATTGGTGCTAATCTTGTTCGGTTACTGGTTCAAGAGGGTTATGCAGTCAGGGCTTTGGTACGTTCTACCAGTCCCTTGGACAATCTACAGGGTTTAGAAGTAGAAACGGTTAAAGGGGATCTGAACGACCCAGCCTTAGCGGATCAAATGGTTGGCTGCCAGTTTTTATTTCATGTGGCAGCTCACTATTCCCTCTGGCAAGCAGACCGAGAAATTTTGTATCGCCACAATGTTTTGGGGACTCGCAATGTGCTGGCATCGGCGCGACGGGCAGGAATTGAGCGCACAGTCTATACCAGTTCCGTGGCTGCGATCGGAGTCGGAGCGAGGGGTATCCCGATGGACGAGCACCATCAAAGTTCCCTAGAACATTTAATGGGTGATTATAAAAAATCTAAGTTTCTGGCGGAACAAGAAGCCAAGCAAGCTGCTCAAGCAGGTCAAGATGTCGTCATTGTTAACCCTAGTAGCCCCATCGGGCCTTGGGATATTAAGCCAACCCCTACAGGGGATATTATTTTGCGGTTTTTGCGCCGTCAAATGCCGTTTTACCTAGACACAGGGCTGAATTTTATTGACGTGCGGGATGTCGTTCAAGGTCACCTGTTGGCACTCCAACGAGGGCGATCGGGAGAGCGCTATATTCTAGGAAATCAAAACCTATCTCTCAAACAACTGCTGGATCAACTGGCGCAAATAACGGGACTAAGCGCCCCTCAACAAACCGTGCCGCTCTGGCTACCCTTGAGTGTGGCGTGGGTCGATGAGTGCATTTTGACACGCCTTGGGAAGTCACCTTCTGTACCTTTGGATGGTGTCAAGATGGCGAGTCAGTTGATGTACTATGATGCTGCGAAGGCAGTGCGAGAACTAGGGCTACCCCAAACCCCGATCGCGATCGCCCTCAAGGACGCGGTAGATTGGTTTTTGTCCCACGGGTACGTTAATCAAAAAAAGTGATGCGACAGAATAGGACGGATACTTTGGTATGAACATTCGTTACACTGTCAGCAATACGTGAGCGTGATTCCAGGAAGGGCAGTGCCATGCCCCTTCCACTGGACGATTTAATATAGCAGACAAAGGTGAGAGGAAAATCATGGGAATTCATTTACAGCAGGCATTGGAAGTGGGGAAATACTTGGTGACTCAACGCCTGAAGGGACGCAAGCGCTTTCCCTTGGTTTTGATGCTAGAACCCCTATTTCGTTGCAATTTGGCGTGTACAGGTTGTGGCAAGATTCAGCATCCTGTCGAAATCCTGAAGCAGAACTTAACGCCAGAGCAGTGCTTTACCGCTGTAGAAGAATGTGGCGCTCCTGTGGTTTCGATTCCCGGAGGAGAACCGCTGCTCCATCCTCAAATTGGGGAAATTGTCCAAGGACTGGTGGATCGCAAAAAGTTTGTCTATCTCTGTAGCAATGGCTTGCTGCTAGAGAAGAGCCTACATAAGTTTCAACCCTCAAATTACCTGACTTTTAGCATTCACTTGGATGGGTTGCGAGAGCTGCACGATAAGTGTGTAGATCGCAAAGGGGTGTTTGATACAGCAGTTCAAGCGATTCGAGCTGCGAAGGAAAAGGGATTTCGAGTTACCACCAACACGACGATCTTTGAAGGGGCTAACCCCCAGGAAATGCAAGAATTCTTTGATTTTCTAGGCACCTTAGGGATCGATGGCATGATGGTTTCTCCGGGTTACAGCTACGAATGGGCACCGGATCAAGACCATTTCCTCCAACGCGAACAAACCCGCGCCCTGTTTCGAGAAATCTTAGCTCCCTACAAAGCTGGGGAAAAGAACTGGAGCTTTAACCACAATCCATTGTTTTTAGATTTCCTCACGGGCGATCGCGACTATGAATGCACGCCTTGGGGGAGTCCCAGTTACAGTGTTTTAGGATGGCAAAAGCCTTGCTATCTTATGAATGAAGGTCACTATGAAACCTTCCGAGAGTTGCTAGAAGACACGGACTGGAGCCAGTACGGTCGAGCCAGTGGTAATCCCAAATGTGCGAACTGCATGGTTCATTGCGGCTATGAGCCAACAGCGGCGATGGATGCGATGCAGCCTCAAAACATGACCCGTGCGATGGCTAGCTTATTTGCCAAGTAGGGCAATTTAGCATTGCTGAATGAGGGGCTATAACGAGGTGTAGCTGAGATTATTCGGTAGGGCATGGCAGTGCTATGCCCTTACAAAATGTATAAAATCAAGTCCCCTCTAGGGATATGGCACTGACCTATCCCTAGAGGGGACTTAATGTTGCAATAAAAAAAGTTTTGTATCCTGCTCGTAAACCGATAGAGTGATTAAAAGATACAGGCGAAGGACGGGTCATGAAATTTGAGACGGCGGGACAGAAGAGTTGCTACGAAAAAATTACCCCGTGGATGCACGAGTTGTTTGCAGAATCAGTCGTGCCCTATGCGGCAGAGCCTGTATTTAGCGTGAATTTTGGTTCTGCGATCGCCTACACCAAAGTAGCCCCCTGGGATAACAATCAAGATGCCTTGATCATTACCCGCTCCTTTGTAGTGACGGATATTGAAATCACCCCAGACCTTACCTACTATCTACTCCATTTGAATGAAAGTTGCTTATTTGGCGCTTTTGCCCTCGATGTCGATGATGACATTGTGTTTGAGCACAACTTGATTGGCTCTACCTGCGATAAGGAAGAACTGAGGCTATCGGTCATGAGTGTAGTCAGAATTGCGGATGATTACGACGATGACATCGTGGCCTCCTGGGGCGGGAAGCGTGCCCTAGACCGTTTAGTGTTTACCCAGTCCTAGTCCCCTCCTCTGATAGGGAATAGAAATTTTACCCGGCTGTGTTCCACACAAACTGTCCCGTTTCAGGCAAGTAACCCTGCCGTAAGTCTAGGGAATATGACAGGATAGGGCTAGGAGTTTCTCTGCGTTAGTACGCTTAGATTGCCATGATTGGTCCTATTCCTGAACCCCAAATTCCGGGGCCTGTGCCCGACCCCTTTCCTCAACCTCCCCCTGGGCCTTTACCCGAACCCTTTCCTAATCCTGTACCAGAGCCGATCCCTGGGCCTGTGCCCGAACCCATTCCTAACCCTGTACCAGAACCCATTCCAGGGCCAGTTCCCCAAACAGTACCAGCCCCGATTCCCCAAACGGTGCCGGGGCCTGTATAAGCTTCATTGATATTCAGTTCTTAATCTTTATCGTTTCCAAATCACATGCTAAGAGCCGGGATTGTTGGACTTCCCAATGTAGGAAAATCCACCTTATTTAATGCGTTAGTCGCCAATGCGAAAGCGCAAGCTGCAAACTTTCCGTTTTGTACCATTGAACCGAATGTGGGGGTTGTGGCCGTTCCCGATGAGCGGTTACAAGTGCTGGCAAAAATTTCCTCTTCTGCCGAGACGGTGCCCACACGGGTTGAGTTTGTAGATATTGCTGGTTTAGTCAAAGGCGCTAGCCAAGGAGAAGGACTTGGTAACCAGTTCTTAGCCAATATTCGCGAGGTGGATGCGATCGTCCATGTGGTGCGTTGCTTTGATGACGACGACATTATCCATGTGTCTGGTTCGGTCGATCCCGCACGGGATATTGAAGTGATTAACCTAGAGCTAGCCTTAGCGGATCTGGGTCAAATCGATCGCCGGATTGAACGCACTCGCAAACAAGCCCGTACTAGCAAAGAAGCGCAGATCGAGTTGGCGGCCCTAGAACGGCTGAGCGCTACTCTCAACGAAGGTAAACCCGCTCGACAGGTGAGCTTAAACGAAGAAGAGGAACTCGCTGTGAAACAGTTAGGGTTACTGACTCGTAAGCCAATCATTTATGCTGCCAACGTGATGGAAGATGATTTGGCAACGGGGAATGCC
The DNA here is from genome assembly GCA_035285265.1 of Leptolyngbyaceae cyanobacterium. Lineage (GTDB taxonomy): Bacteria > Cyanobacteriota > Cyanobacteriia > JARCMD01 > JARCMD01 > JAYKHH01. The sequence continues at coordinate 7,953 of JAYKHH010000118.1, forward strand.
TGGGTCGAACAGGTACGGGCGATCGCAGATCAGGAGCAAGCGCAGGTGGTAATCGTCTCGGCTCAAGTGGAGTCGGAACTGGTGGAATTGCCAGAGGCGGAACGCGCTGACTTTCTAGAATCCCTAGGAGTGCAGGAGGGAGGACTGAAATCCCTGATTCGTGCCACCTATGAACTGTTGGGTCTACGGACTTACTTCACCACTGGCCCCAAGGAAACCCGCGCCTGGACGATTCAAGCCGGAATGCTGGCTCCCCAAGCGGCGGGAACCATTCACTCTGACTTTGAACGTGGCTTTATTCGAGCTGAAACGGTTGCCTACAAGGATTTGGTAGCCACTGGCTCAATGGGTGCTGCCAAGGAGAAAGGCTTGGTTCGCAGTGAAGGGAAGGAGTACGTGGTTCAAGAAGGGGATGTGTTGCTATTCCGCTTTAATGTGTAATCCTGATTGGATGGCAATATAGCCTAACTTTTTGTGCAGGGGGGCGATCGCATCTGTGAAGTGAGATCGCCCCCTTTGGCTATGCTTAACCGGAGGGTAGTCCTGCATAGGAATACTTTTCAGGTCACGAAGTTCCGTAAAAACCCTTCTCGAACACATGACCATGCACCACTACTGGCAAAGAGAGACAATATGGAAGATTACCAACTCTTAATAGACCTGCATAGGGGTGCTGACCGGCAGGGGCCAGGTGGTGATGCAGAGACAAACATGGCCATCGATCTGTCTATGGTAGATAGGGCTACGCCGCTAAAAATTGCTGATATCGGTTGTGGAACCGGAGCTTCCACGCTCTTTCTTGCTCAACAATTGAATGCTCAAATTACGGCAGTGGACTTTCTCCAGGATTTTCTTAAAGAGCTGGAGATGAGAGCTAATAAAGCAGGATTATCTGGGAAAATATCGACCCTTGCCTGTTCGATGGATAGCTTACCCTTTGGTGATGGGGAGTTTGATGTTATTTGGTCTGAAGGAGCGATATACAATATCGGCTTTAGAAAAGGCGTAACAGACTGGAATCGTTATCTGAAAGTTGGCGGAATATTGGTTGTTTCAGAAATCACTTGGACTACAGCCTCTCGTCCGTCGGAACTCCAACAATATTGGGAGAGCGAATATCCCGAAATTGATGTGGCCTCTTCAAAGATTGGCGTACTGGAGAAGCATGGCTATTCTCCAATCGGCTATTTTGTTTTACCGGAGCATTGTTGGCTGGATAATTATTATCGGCCTATGCAAACTAGCTTTCAGGGTTTTCTTGATCGGAACAGCCACAGTGAAGCAGCACAAGCCATAGTGAAAGCGGAAAATCGAGAAATTGAACTGTATGAAAAATATAAAACTTACTATAGCTATGGTGTATACGTTGCGAAAAAGTTAGATTGGCAAGCACCATAATCGGAATAGGGAGAATCGGCTGAAAATCCAAATTACAGTGGATGCAATGGCAAAGGGTGGGAACCGCATCCCCTTCCAAGTGAGCCATTTCTGCCATGCTTCCTTACTTCACTGACCTTGGGGCGATCGCAGGTCTGTAGCTTAGATCCACGAAGGCAACCCCAACCCTTCTGAATCCATAACTTCTGGTGCTTCGATAATTACAATGTGAGCAAGACTAAGCTACCGAGGCTTGATGATGACTCCAATTGTTCTGAACCTCAATCCTTTTATTGAGCTCAGTGATGAGCAGTTCTATCAACTGTGTCGGAATCATCGTGACTTAAAGTTTGAACGGACAGCACAAGGTGAGCTAGTGATTGTGGCACCTGTCGGTGGAGAAGGAGGGGGTCGGGAAGCAGATTTAATTGGCGACTTGGTGTACTGGAATCGACAAACCCAACTGGGTAAGGTGTTCAGTTCTTCAACCTGCTTTAAGTTACCCAATGGAGCCGATCGTTCTCCAGATGCAGCCTGGATCACTTTAGAGCGATGGAACCAGCTTAGCCCAGAGCAACAAAAAAGGTTTCCACCCATTTGCCCAGATTTCGTGATTGAGTTACGTTCTGAGAGCGATGCCCTTGAACCTTTGCAGCAAAAGATGCAGGAATACATCCGTGGTGGGGCGCGCTTGGGGTGGTTAGTGAATCCTCAAAAACGGCAGGTGGAGATTTATAGAGTCAATAGACTTTATCGGTAATAAGAGGGATTGAACTCGCCGGCGCGTTGTCCTCCCTTGCCCCTCCCCTTAGGCCACTGAGATCTGGCGGTGACTCACCCGAAAGTTGTGTAAACCACAAGCGGTTTCCATCACCTGATCCACATACCCCTCTTTCCGGTTCCGAAACGTATCGTGTACAATCCGAGACCGTTTTACACCTCCTAAATGATGCTCAACTGCAATCCGTTGACTGGATAGTTCTCGATTCCGCTCCTTTTCGGGTGGCGTCAATTCTCCACCTCGCGGTTTTTTCTTGGGTTGAAAAATGGTCACATTCTCCGGCCCATACCCTTGAAACCCTGTATCCTGCCACAATTTACTCCCGTCTGGAAACTGGTAAGTCTCATCATCTGCTAGTTTCTTGTCATGTCGTTTCCCTTCTACGGTGCGACTGAGATACTTGACCTTCCCTCCTTTCCGGCGCTCCGTGATCACATTGTTTTTGACCGTTGTCCCTTTCTTCTTGCCACTGTAATGTTGATCCCGCTTGACTGGATCTTTGGGGCGATTGATCCGCCGTTCTGTCCCATCGATGATAAATTCCAACTCAGGACACGCAGATAACACCGCCTCTAAGTGGTGGGGATTGCGCTCTGGCAACTGCTGCTCCTCCCCCAAGGCTTGATTCAACACCTCCGTCAATCGATGCACCCATTCATGAGCTTGCGGTTGACCCATGCCGAATAAAAACCCCTGCACTTCCTGCGTGGGATACTGCCGGAAATAGAACAAGATGAAGAGTAATTTGTCTGCAGTCTCCGTCAATTCTGCCTTACGGCCTCCCCCATAGCGACGTTTCCGATCACTGCGGGTGATGTAATGCCTGTAGAGGTAGTCTTGCCAGGCTGGCTCAAAGCTCCGGAACAACTTCTCAAATTCTGACAAACTCAGTCCGGTTAAACTCCGAAAAATACGGGGTTTATTTGCCAATTGAGCGTAAGACAGCATAACTGGAACACTACTTTGGGGGAACGCAATAATTCTAACGACTCTGATTCTTTATTGCCGATAAAGTCTACTGTTTTTGAGACAGTCGCCTCTACCAGTTGGGCTACAGGAGCAAATGAAACAGGAGGGTAGAGATATTGACCCAGATACATCTCATACCTCCCGACTGGGAAGGAAGGAATCGAACCTTCAAACA
>JAYKHH010000119.1:0-3147 GCA_035285265.1 Leptolyngbyaceae cyanobacterium
TTGGCTAGCGTGGAACAGATCCTCGCAGCTAGAAATAATAATGCAGCATTACAGGCAATGGCAGGAGAGAGCCTCAATCAAGCTCAGGAGCCTCACCTGTCTGCAGCCCTTGCTGAAGCCCAGGGGAAACTTAGTGATCCTAGGTTTCGTCCTCGCTTAGAGGCTCTGGAGCGTTTTGCCACCTTGGGAGAGGAAGCAACTCATCGGACTCCAGCCCTAGAAACTCTGGCCGCCTTGGGGCGACCCGAAACCCCACAAGCTGCCTTTCAGCTTTTGGTAGATCTAGGATTGTGGAGCCGCCACGAAAATCTGTCTCTACGGCGGAGTCAAATCCCGACTCAATTTCCTACCAAGGTGCTGGAAGTGGTGCAATGTCGCTTAGATTCTCCTCCTCCTGATCGTTACTCAGAAGATCGTTTAGATCTCACCCATCTTAAGGTCTACACCATTGATGATGAGAGTACGAGTGAGATTGATGATGGCTTAAGTTTGGAATTTTTAACCGACGGTCGCCAGCGCCTTTGGGTACATATTGCTGACCCAACTCGTTGGTTGATGCCAGGAGATGAGCTGGATTTAGAAGCAAGACGCCGCAGTACCACGCTGTATTTACCTACGGGCATGATCCCGATGTTTCCGTCGCAACTGGCTACTGGCCCGATGAGCTTGGTTCAGGGGCGGATTTGTTGTGCCCTCAGCTTTGGTGTAGTGCTGGATCAGGCTGGAGCAGTTGAAGACTACACGATTCAGATCAGCTTAATTAAACCGACCTATCGACTCACCTACGATGATGTCGATGAAATGCTAGAACTAGGGATTCAAGCTGAACCGGAAATTTCTGCGATCGCAGCTTGGGCAAAACGCCGACAGGCGTGGCGAGAATCGCAAGGGGCGATTAGTATTCACATGCCTGAATGTTCCATTAAGGTTCAGGATGACGAAATTACCATCCAAGTTTTGGAAGACTCGATGGCACGGCAACTAGTAGCTGAAATGATGATTTTAGCGGGGGAAGTTGCAGGTCGCTATGGCCAAACCCATCAATTAGCGATTCCCTTCCGCAATCAACCGCAGCCAGAGTTACCCCCAGACGAAGAGTTGTTGCGCCTCCCTGCGGGTGCGGTCCGCTCCTGCGCGATTCGTCGCTGTATGCCTCGAAGTGAGGTAAGTACGACTCCCGGTCGCCACGCTAGCTTAGGGCTAGATACCTATACACAAGTCACCTCTCCGATTCGTCGCTACGGGGATTTGTTAAGTCATTTTCAAATCAAAGCCCATCTCAAGGGCGACCCCCTCCCTTTCTCGCTAGAGGATGTCAAGGAACTGCTGCAAAGTATTAGTTCGACGGCCTACGAAGCGGTGCAAGTCGAGCGCCAAACCAATCGCTATTGGGGCTTAGAGTTTCTGCGACGCAATACCCACGAGGTTTGGAGTGCCCTAGTGCTGCGGTGGTTACGAGAGCATGAAAGTCTTGCTTTAGTGCTGCTGGAAGATTTGGGTCTGGAGTTGGCTATGCGCTTTTTCCGGCCTGTAGAACCGGGCGATCGCGTCGATATTCGAGTTGCCTACGCCGATCCCCGCCAAGACACCATTCAGTTACAGGAATTGAGCGATCGCGAGATGCAGTCAGCCTTAACCTAGGAATAGGTAGGCTAAAAACAGGATTGTAGAGGTAGCGGGCATGATTTCACAAAAACTTCTAGACCTAAAATATTCTATTTCTACGCTCTCGTCAAGGGAAAAAATTTGGCTGTTGGAGTGCATTGCTCGACAGCTCAGGGATTTTAATGAGGCTGAGTTGTTTGATATGGCTAATGACCCTGAAGTACAAGCGGAGATTGCAACGATTAATCGTGAGTTTTCTGTGGTTGAGATGGATGGAAGAGATGGCAGACATGATTTCAGTATGTAAAGAACCCGTAGCAATTATTCGTACAGAACGTGGACTTACGATTGCAGGTACACGTATTACTCTGTATGACGTAATGGACTATCTGACCGCTAGTTATCCACCCCGGTTGATTCGCGATGTCCTCAATCTGACTGAGGAGCAAGTCAATATTGCTCTATCTTATATCCAGTCACATCGGACTGAGGTTGAAGCAGAATATCAAACTGTTCTAAAAGAAGCAGAGGAAATTCGACAGTACTGGGAAGCGCGAAATCGAGAACACTTGGCTCGGATTGCAGGGATGCCACCCAAACCGGGTCGAGAGGCTTTGTGGGCAAAATTGCAGGAACAGAAAGCAAGACACGCCCAGAAAACATGATTTTTTTGATTGATCATAATCTTGAAAAACATGCAGTCGTGTTACTTGGGAGCCTTGCTAAGCAGGGTTGGCTGGAGTCAATCCCCATTCGTTGTGTCACATTCCAAGAGTGTGATTTATACATTGATAGCAGTGATCGCATCGTTTGGCGCGTTGCCCAAGCTAAGCAGATGATTCTTTTAACAGCGAATCGAAGGATGAAAGGCAAGGATGCCCTAGAGAGGGTCTTACGTGAAGAAAACACATCTACATCGCTTCCCGTCGTTACCATTGGCAACGCCGATCGATTTTTAGACGAACGAGAGTATCGAGCAATGTATCGATCGGTTGCTTGAGATTGTGATTGACATCGAAAATCATATGGGAGTAGGTCGGCTGTTTATTCCATAGGGCCATCCAAGAATGCCAAACTCTTTGATCTATCAATCAATCCTTCTATCAATCAATCATTGATAGAAGGATCGTAGGGGTAATGACCCTGACATAAGCCTCTACCTCAGCGAAATCGCCCCCTAAATCCCCCAATTCTGGGGGACTTGGAAGATTAGGCTCCCCCAGAATTGGGGGTTGGAGGGCGCTTTGGGCCGTTATTTCAGGTTCATTGGATCGTAGGGGCACCCCTACAAAAATTCTGGCTTACCGTAATGTTGCTTGCCTAGGGAGATGGCAAAGCGTCTTGCCACCAGGGTTCTGGCTCACTGAGAGTCAGCTTAGCTTTTCTGCGAATCTCACCAATATTCCATCCCGTTAGATTAGCCAACGTTTTAGCTTCCTGATCAAGACGCTGGGTTAAGGCTCTACGATATCGTTTTCCCTCTGCACAAGTCGCCTCCCCAGTAAAAGGATGGCGGAGGATATACCGTCCCTGGAACTGCTG
>JAYKHH010000120.1:0-3547 GCA_035285265.1 Leptolyngbyaceae cyanobacterium
GCTTTCCATTTCTAGGATTTGTCTAGCGAAGTTAGGGTCGTGCTCCAACAGATCATCGAGGGTGTCTACGGGGATAGCCAGAATTCGAGCGGGAGAAGTAGTGGCCACAATCGTGCCCGTCTGCTCAATATGACCCAAAACCTCCAGTTCATCTAACATCTGATTGGGAACCAGGTGTTTGACGATCGCATCCTGACCGCTGCGATGCAATTCAATTTGGGCTTGCCCTTCAATCAGCAACAACAGTTCTCGACAGGTGTCGCCCTCCTCTGTGACTACATCTCCTGCTTGGTAAACTTTAATCTCAGCCCGCTCTGCGAGTTGAATTAGGGTTTCGCTCCTTAAGTTGTTGAAAAAGTCACTGTTAGACAGGTAGACCAATTTCTCAATGCTGCTAAAGGTAGTCAGCAGATTTTCTGGTTTCACAGATTGGGCCAGAATAATTGCAGCCGTCTGTTGCACCAATTCCTTGAGGTTTTGACGGGATGCCAGCAGGGTTTTTGCCTGTTCTCGACCCCGGTCTGCATCGAGTTGATAGAGCAGGTAAAGACTAATGGCTTGAATCAGCGGATCTGGCTCGAATAGTAATGCTTCCAGGTGCTGTGCGATCGCCGCTGGTTCTAAATCCAAGCGGCAGGCAGGCATGAATTCCTCTGGTTGGTTTAGCAGAGATAGCAGTTGGGGATTGAGTCGGGTAGACCACCCCAAGGTTGGGTCTTCTAAGAGATCTTGCAGCACCGTGGGAGAAATATTGCCAAGGGAGCGGGCAATCTGCGTCCCTTCTGGCGCATCCTTCAGGCTCTCCATCATTTCTAGGAGACATTGAACTAAAAGCTGTTTCCGTTCTCGTAGTGTTTCTCGAAGCAGGGGCAAAATCCCGCCCTGTTGGATCAAGATAGGCTGGTTAAGGGCATGGTAGCGATCAATCAGGGTAGCGAGTTGACTCAGGAGCAGTTCGGCGCGGCGCATTGTTTTCGCATCCTGGTCAAATTCCTCAAAAATTTGTTCCTCTTCTTGGAAGGTAACTGAGTACTGACGCTGTAGGGTTTTGATGGCACTTCGATTCTCTTGCAGCAAGTTCAGAATTGAAGGATTGCCAGGTTCAGAGCCAGTCTCTCTTGTAGACTGAAGCTGTTGCAAGGCCACAATTCGGTCTAGAGCTTTTCGGTAACCCGTCAACCGCACTAAGTTTTCCCGGTCTCTCTGCCGACCAGGGTTAAGCAAATCCGGATCTTCTACGCCCAACTCTCCCAAAATTGTCCGGTGTTCTTCGTCGCTGATGTCCAGCTCAAATCGAGTTTGCTGCAGGACTTCCAAGCTACTGGAGGTATTCACATACCCCTCTTCCAATGCTTCTCGAAGCACACCCTTATAGGCTTCCCGCCGCTTTTCTCTTGTAAAGCCAGGAAGAACTTTAGCAAGGGCATACACCTCATCTGAGGTGAGGTCATCCAAGGACCGTCCTTCCATAAATCGGGAGGTATCGAGTTTAAGTTTATGGAGTTGCTTGCGAAGACGGTAGGCAAGCCCTTCTCGGTCATAGATGTCTGGACTGCGCTTCCAGGTTCGGTACAGCCACAGAGTACTCAAGCAAACCAACACCGCTTCATAGGCAGCTTGCCAAGGGTAGGGCAGCAGCAGAATAAAGGGTCTTCCTCCAAAAATGAAAAAGATATTGAACACCACAAAGGTGCAAAGGGTAAACATCCGATGCTGGATTTGTTCCTTGCTCAGAGGTTTCTGCTTCCTTCTCAGATCAGCCGTGTAGCGCTTCTCTAGGAACCTTCCCAACCAGTAGCCACCTGCGCCAAAGCCACCCACGGTCAAGGGAACAGCTACTAACTTAGGAATGGGAATGGGGGTGTTAAACAGATAAAATCCTGGATTTAATAGAGTAGCCAGTTGGTTTTCTTGGTGTGCCCAGGCTCCCGAAAAGTAGTAGTGCCAGTTCCCCGCATAGAGATAGTAGTAAAGGAAGTAGCCGATCACTAAACCCACGTAGCCGTAGTAGAGCCACTTCTGCTCTGGCTGGTTAATGCCATCCCAGTAGGAACGCTCGGAATCAATGTCGATACAGGGGCTTTTACAGGCAACGCAACCACTCTGCTCCTTCCCGTCTTCGTTGATGATGCGGCACATGGATTGCGTGATCGGTTGTTCTTCCTGATGGGCTTTGCTGGTGAAAAGTCCTGCGGGTTCCGCATAGATCTTCTGCACCGGAGCCATCGGGCAAAAGTACTGACACCAGGACTTGCCCCCGTAAAGATAACCAACGGCGATCGCCCCCCCGATGGTGACCAGAAACCAAACCCCTAAGGCAAGGCGATCGGAATTAATAAAGAGGATGCGGCTACACAACCCTAGGTAAAGCAGTCCAAACTGCAAGTACAGATGGTTGCGCCCCAGCCAGGAGTCTTTCTTAACTCTGGCAATCTCAAAGCGGGTTTTCCCTGTCTTCGCATCGACTCGTTTCAGTTGGCGCTGCCATTTCAAAGCAGCCGGAAGCTGAGAGAGGAAGGACAGGGGGCAAATCCGTCGCCACAGCTCGTGCCCAAACACGAGCAGGATAAAGATAGAGGCAGGAACCACCATTCCCCAAAACACCGATGCACCAATGGCGTAGGATTTTTCTTCTAGACAAACTCCTTGGACTTTGACGCAAACATTCGGGTCAAGCCGAAAGGGACTCCAGGTGTGGCGAGAGTCCGTCAACCAGGGGGAAATCGGGTCATAGAAGAGTGAAAAGACCAATATTAACCAGGCGCTGGTCAAAAACCACCTCACCCGATGCATGGTTTGTTCAGGGAATTTGTTAAACATGCCGTTCAATACTTGGGGACACGATAGAAATTTTGAGCAGCTTGCTAGAGAAACTGTGGGAGATCCTCCCTGCCCCCTTAAAAAAGGGGAGGGTTCCAAGTGTTGCCCACCTTTCTTAAGGGGGGTTAGGGGGGATCTCTTGAGAGGGTAGCCTTAGTGCAGGTATATCTCCAATAGCCTACTAGGGATTACAGTACAGGCAATAGGCGGGATCAGCCTCCTTAACTCCCTGGGGAAAGGGGATTTCTTGAGTAAATGCACATCGCCGACACTGATAGACGGCGGAACGCACCAATTGTGTGGGCAATCCACACAGACTACAAGACAAGCCCGTATGCTCAGAAACCACTTCAAAGCCGGGATGACCGCAGGTGGGACAAAGGTGATTAAGGCGGCTAACTAAATTTTGGGTCGCCTTGGCAATATTTTTCATCCGGGTGGGGTTGTGGAGCGCCCGCATATCTGTTTCGATGTGGACTTTGCCCGTGGGCGATCGCTTCAAGGCAATGGTCACGGCTGCGGTCAGGGTCGCCTCTGTCTTAATCCCTTTTATAATTTGCGTTTCTTCCTTCGCATCAGGTGTGACCATAATGACTAACCCATGCTCAGGAAAGCCCGCTCGCTTGGCGAACTCATAGGCTTCCTGCACACTGCCGATCGCTTGGTGGTTATAGTTGGTATCTGTAGACATCACTTGACCCACAATTTCTAGTTCATTTAATCGATC
>JAYKHH010000121.1:0-5433 GCA_035285265.1 Leptolyngbyaceae cyanobacterium
TGCTGCTTCCCAGCCCAAGCCTTGACGCACCAGGATGGGTTCGTCTGCTGTTAAATCAAGGATGCTGGAAACCTGGTAGCCCGGTTCAGAACCATCATCAATGATCACATCCACCAGTTTATCCAAATGGTCAAATAATTCAGCCTTGTCGATGGGTTGATCCGTCGGCCCCAGGGTTTCATCCTCCTCTAGCACAGGGGCAGAGGTAGAAATAATCGGATTGCCCAGGGCTGCCAACAGCGTTGTACAAATGGTATGTTCAGGAACTCTAATCCCCGTGGTTTTGCGTTTCTCATTCATCACCAGACGGGGCACCAACTTGGTGGCGGGCAACAAAAACGTATACGGCCCAGGAATTAAGCGTTTCATTAAGCGATAGGCGCTATCACTCACATTGGCATATTGGGCAATGTTAGAAAGGGAAGGGCACAAAAACGTTAACGGCTTCTCATTAGAAAGACGTTTGATCCGCCTTACCTTTTCTACGGCTGACTTGGAATTTAGATCGCAGCCGATCGCGTAAACTGTATCGGTGGGATAGAGCATTACCGCCCCCTGCTGGAGGGCATCGCGAATTTCTTCAATTCGTCGGGTCTGGGGGGTTTCTGGATGGATGGAGTAAATCGTAGCCATAAAATTTCTTCCATGAGCAAGTTAGCGTATCTGGAATGTCCAACGGGAATTGCAGGGGATATGTGTTTGGGAGCCTTGGTTCATGCAGGTGTCCCCCTCGACTACTTGGTAGACCAGCTTCACCGATTGGGGATCAGTCAGGAGTATCAGTTACGGGCCGAATTGGTGCATCGGAACGGGCAGCAAGCCACTAAGGTGCATGTTGATCTGAGGTCAGAGATGCCCGTTGGCAAGCCTGATCCTGCATCCGATGAATCCCTACACCCCGTCGTTATCTCTGGCCATAGCCATGAGCACGAAGAGCACCACCATCACCACCACGGCCATCATCACGATCATCACGATACCCATACCCACACCGATCCGGTTATTTCGCCTCGCCTCCCCGCTATACCAGAAAAGAACCTACCAGAAAGGAACCTACCAGAGATTGAACGCTTGATTTTGGAGGCAGGATTACCTCCCCGTGCGACTACTTGGAGTCTGGCAGTGTTTCGGCAGTTGGCGATCGCCGAGGGAGCGGTTCACGGGATAGCTCCAGAGCAAGTCCATTTTCATGAGGTTGGGGCGACCGATGCGATTGTAGATATTGTAGGAACTTGTCTGGGCTTAGATTGGCTAGGCATTGATCAACTCTACTGCTCAGCCCTACCTACCGGTGGCGGCACCGTATGGGCAGCTCATGGCCGTTTACCCGTTCCTACCCCCGCTGTCTTGAAGTTATGGGAGACTCGCCAAGTTCCAATTTATCACAATGGGATTGAGCGAGAATTGGTTACCCCCACGGGAGCTGCGATCGCGGTTACCCTCGCCACTCGTTTTGGTGCCCCGCCTGCGATGACCCTCCACCGAGTCGGTTTGGGGGCGGGCTCTCAGGACTTACCCTTACCCAATATGATCCGCCTCTGGATTGGGGAAGCTCAGGAGGGGCCACCCAGTTCAGATCGTGTCATTCAGAACCCTCCAGTTGACCAATCCCATCTTTACGGAATCCAGGAAACTGTTGCCGTCTTAGAGACCCAAATTGATGATTTAAACCCCCAGGCGATCGGCTACCTGTTTGAGGTTTTATTTGCAGTGGGTGCCTTGGATGTGTTTACCCAGCCTATTAGCATGAAGAAGTCTCGTCCTGGGGTGTTAGTGAGTGTGATCTGTCCCCCAGAGAAGTCCTTAGCCTGCGAGACCGTCTTATTTCGAGAAACCAGTACCCTAGGGGTTCGTCACTCGCTCCAGCAGCGCAGCATCCTACACCGAGAGATACAAACGGTGCAAACTGAGTATGGTGCAGTGCGGGTCAAGGTAGCTTGGGCAACTAGCTCAGAGGATGGCCCCATCCCCCATGGACACCCCACAAATGTCCAACCAGAATACGAAGATTGTGCTCAAATTGCCCAACAAAAAAATCTCCCCTGGCGGGAAGTTCACCGAATGGTCTTAGAGAGTTGGTATCGCCAGAGGGGGGAGTAGGGGGTAGGGAAAATTTTGGATTTTGGATTTTGGATCGCCGTAGGGGCCATCCCCCCGTGGCCCTCTGGTCAGGAGTCAGGAGATTGATCCAAAACCATTTCTCAAGGATAGTCTTTTTTCCTTCTGGGTAAGGTTTACTCTGGACTGGATTCTGCTGCCCGTGGGGAGGCAGGTTTAATGTCGTCATAGCGTTGATGGGGGACGAGTTTTAAGGGATTAGAGGGGGGTTGGGCTGGCTCAGGGAGCGATCGCCGTCGATCGGAGGTACTTTCTTCGCTGGTTTGTTCTGCTACAACTTCGTACAATAGGGCCAACTTGTTGCTTCCCTGCCCCTTGCGGAGGACTCGACCTAAGCGTTGAATAAACTCACGGGGTGACCCGGTGCCTGATAGTAGGATCGCCACCTGGGCTTCTGGAACATCGACCCCTTCATTCAGCACATGGGAGGTGATCAGGGTTGAATACTCTCCCTGACGGAAGCGGTTTAAAAGGTTGTGGCGTTCCTTTACGGGGGTCTGGTGGGTAATGGCAGGAATTAAGAAGGTCTGGGAGATGCGGTAAACCGTGGCATTGTCATTGGTAAAAATCAGCGTCTGGGCTGGATAGTGTTGAGCTAGCAGATCCGCGAGAATCCGCAGTTTACCTTCCGTACCTAGGGCAATTTCCTTGGCTTCCCGATGGGCGAGCATGGCTCTACGCCCTGCCTGGGAACGGGCACTGGCTTGGACAAAGTGCTGCCATCCTTGCAGGGAACCCAGACGAATATTCGAGGCTTTGAGGAAATGATTGCGGGTTTGGATCAAGGTGTCGTAGCGATCGCGTTCCTGCTGGGACAACTTGACCTTAATCTTCACAATCTCATGGTGGGCTAAGGCTGTGCCGGATAGGTCTTCGGCACGTTTGCGATAGACCGTCGCCCCAATTAATTCGTTTAAATCCGCATGTTTGCCCTCGGCTCGGTCTGGGGTGGCGGTGAGTCCGAGACGGTAGGGGGCGATCGCTAATTCGGCGATCGCTCGGTTAAAGTCGCTGGGCAGATGATGACACTCATCAAAAATCAGCAGTCCGTACTGATTTCCTAACGCCTCTGCATGAATCGCTGCACTATCGTAGGTAGCCACTAATAGGGGGGTGCGATCCCGTGAGCCACCTCCCAACAAGCCCACTTCTATATCCGGGAAGGCGGCCTCTAGGTGGGCGTACCATTGGTGCATTAAATCTAGAGTCGGCACCACGATCAACGTACTGCGAGGGGTTGCTTGCATCGCCAGTTGGGCCAGGTAGGTTTTACCCGCAGCAGTGGGGAGAACGACCACACCTCGTCGTCCGGCCTCTATCCAAGCAGTTAAAGCTTCGCTTTGGTGAGCATAGGGCTGCATTTCCAGACTAGGCACCAACTGCAAAGGCACAAATAACTGGGCTTCGTCCTTAAAGAGAGTGCCTTCGGTTTGTAAGGCTGCCACCAATGCTTGATAGTGGATGGCTGGAATCCGGAAGCGCTCGATCCGGTCATCCCAGGTAGCAAATTCGATCCAGGCTTTCCCCCTAGGGGGTGGATGTAAGACCAGAGTGCCCCGATCAAACGCCAGTGTAGGGGTACGAGCCATAGAAAAGCAGGGGCAAAGAATCCCAGTTCATTTTAGACCACTGGACAGGACTATGGGGTGAAGACACCACCTTCAGAAAAGCAATACCAGAACGGCAACCCTAATGGTTGGTCAACTAATTTTTGACGGGTAGCGAAATCCTGAGAAGTGGATGGGGGTTTAATGTTGATGGGTCTTCGACCCGTCAAAATTTCCTTGACAGAGCACTAGGAAGGCAACACAATCCGGACAATGGTTTGCTTGTTCAGGATGCTCTCTAGGGTCAGTTCTCCCCCGTGTAACTCGGTTAAGCGCTTGGCAATCAGCAACCCTAACCCCACCCCTTGCTGTTCAAACAGTTGCCGATCAAACTGCATGTAGCCTCCGATGCTAGCTAGCTGCTCAGGGGTGAGTCCTCGCCCTTGATCCATCACAAAAATACTAAAGGTGCGATCGCTCAAGTTTCCAACGATCCGAACAGGCGTTCCAGGGGTAGAAAACTTAAAGGCATTATCGACCACTTCATCAATAATTTTTCTGAGGTAATTGTCGGGCATCTGAACAGTCAGATCAGGCAGATCTAGGGTTAAATCTGCAGTTCGCTCTGCTTGTTGGGCAATCTCAGTGGCCACTTCTTGAACCAGAGTTCTGGGGTGAGCGCGATCGCGATTTTTGCGAAGGGCTGCCATGCGTTCTGGATTGCTGGCGATTAGTTCAAGCTGAGCATAGAGCAAAAAATTCTTGGTCAGCCGATGGAGACGCTTTGCAGAGGTATAGATACCATCTAGCATGTCTAATTTTTCAGCATCATCCATCACCCCATAATCTTCAATCAAAACCTCTGCACAGCCAAGAATGCCATTTAAGGGAGTATGCAATTCATGGGGCAGCGACAGGGTGATACTGCTGCGAAGTTGATCGAGCTTGGTCTGAATTTGCCGATCTAGGGCTGCTTTTTTAGCAAATTGGGTGGCGATCGCCTTCAGCAACTCCCCCGGCAAAAAAGGTTTGGTCAGATAATCATCGGCACCGAGTTCCATGCCTTGACGCAAATCATTTTTTTCCGCCTTAGCGGTCAGAAAGATCCAGGGAATAGTTGCCGTAGATGGATTTTGCTTCAGCGCTTCTAGAACTTCATAGCCATCCATCTCTGGCATCATCACATCGCAAATAATCAGGTCTGGCACTGTATCCTGAGCTAGGGCTAGCCCAATACGACCATTCTCAGCGGCAATTACAAAGAAATCTTCTAACTCTAGAATTCGCTTGATATTGTTGCGAACTTGGGCTTCATCTTCGATCACTAGGATCCTTTTCATCGTCATATTCGTAGTCATAGGATATCCAACAGGTTGTTTATAACGGGTATTGGCCCATCCAGGTGGCCAGCCAAAGGCTGGGCTGGTTGGCTGAGACCGTAGGTTTTCGTGAACACCCCAGTAACCCAGTCTCTGAACCGTGCCTATTTAATAAATATGCCCTAAGGCAGAAACCATAATAGGGAGAATTATAAATTGGGCTCTCTTGATCTTTAGATCCATGATCTTTAGATCCATGATCTTTAGATCCATGAATGGTGTCCTTCCCAGGTATTCTGCCCAACTTACTCAGATTTAGGCGACAGAACTGGGGGGATGGCCAACTGGCGCTTAGAGAGGAGTAAGGCTTCAAATTCTGAGGCGGGTAAAGGGCGACTGAACAGGTAACCCTGCATAGCATCACACTGATGTTGACAGAGAAAAGATAA
>JAYKHH010000122.1:0-4117 GCA_035285265.1 Leptolyngbyaceae cyanobacterium
GAGGCGATCGAACTCTATGACCGTCACCTGTACGAGAAAGGAGCCTGTGTTTACCATATGATCCGGGCTGAACTGGGGGAAGCGTTATTTTCCCAGGCGATCGCGACCTTTGTAAAAGACAATGCCCACTGTACGGTGGAAACCGTAGATCTGTTGCGAGCGATCGAAAAAGCCACGGGACGCAATCTGCTCTGGTTATTTGACCAATACGTGTATCGGGGGGGACATCCCGACTATAAGGTAGCCTATGCCTGGGATGGAGATAGCAACCTCGCCAAAATTACCGTGACCCAAACCCAAGTCAAGGCCAATAGCAATGGCAACGGGAATGGTAGCCGCAGTGAGCTATTTGACCTCAAGATACCCATTGCCTTTGGTTACGTAGAGCAAGAACAACTGCAGGACTGCAAAACCTTTACGGTGCGGGTTCATGAGCGGGAACAGACCTTCTATTTCCCCCTCACGGCCAAACCTCAGTTGATTAGCTTTGATCAGGGCAATCATCTCTTAAAGACAGTATCTCTGGAATACCCCCTTGCGGAACTCAAAGCCCAATTGCAATTTGATCCGGATCCCATTTCCCGGATCTATGCTGCCGAAGCTCTGGCAAAGAAGGGTGGCTTAGAAGCCGTCAAAGCGCTCGCCAAAGCCCTGGAGGGCGATCGCTTTTGGGGAGTTCGGGCTGAAGTGAGTGGCAAATTGGCTGAGATTAAACTGGATCAAGCATTTACAGCTTTAGTGTTAGGACTCCAAGATTCAGAAGCCAGAGTCCGGCGTGCGGTTGTGGAAGCCCTCGGCACCATCAAAACCCAAGAGAGCTATAAGGCGATCAAACCCCTAGCCAAAAAAGGAGATGCTAGCTATTACGTCGAAGCTGCTGCCCTGCGAGCCATCGGTGGAATTGCCGCTACTCTCCAGGATTCATCCAAGGAAGAGGAACCCTTGAAACTGCTGCAATCCGCCTTGAAAAAGCGATCGGGGTGGAATGAAACGGTGCGATCTGGGGCGATCGCGGGTCTCAGTCAAATGAAAACCTCCGAAGCGGCCCTCGTTCTCATTTTGGAATACACAGCTCCGGATGTTCCCCAAGCTCTCCGTCTGGCTGCCATTCGGGCTTTGGGTGCAATTTCTTCAGGGCAAACCAACGTTAACCTAGAACGAATTTTGGAGCGTCTCAATGAACTCTCGAAGGAAACTTTCTTCCTGACCCAGGTTGCCGTGGTTTCTGCCCTGGGGCAAATGGAAACCACCAAGGCGATTCGGATTCTGCAAGGGTTGGTTAGTCAAACCCCCGATGGTCGAGTCCGCCGAATTGCAGAAGAAGCGATTCAGCGGGTGCAAAAACATGCAGGGTCTGATCAGGCAGTCAAGCAACTCCGAGAAGAATTGGATCAGCTCAAGAAGGAAAATCAAGACTTAAAGAGCCGTTTGGAAAATTTAGAGGCTAAAGCTAAGTAAAGGTTCCTGACTATTCTCAAAAAACTTAATCAATCATTGAGAACTACTGTATGAACATCCGGATAGGCAATGGTTACGACATTCATCGTCTCGTTACAGATCGTCCTTTGATCTTGGGAGGGGTGCAGATTGCCCATGAGCTAGGATTACTAGGTCATAGTGATGCAGATGTGCTAACCCACGCGATTATGGATGCCCTGCTGGGTGCCTTGAGCTTGGGGGATATTGGTCATTACTTCCCACCCAGTGATCCGCAATGGGCCGGAGCTGACAGTATGGTTTTACTAGAGCAGGTACATCACCTGATTCAAGCCCAAGGCTGGCGGATTGGGAATGTTGACTCAGTAGTAGTAGCAGAGCGGCCTAAACTCAAACCTCATATTGCAGCCATGCGGAGCCGAATTGCTACGGTGTTGGAGCTACAACCCAATCAAGTGGGTGTTAAAGCTACTACAAACGAGCAACTTGGCCCCGTTGGACGGGAAGAAGGAATTGCGGCCTATGCCGTGGTTCTGTTGCAGTCGTAGTTAGGGCTTGTCAATGTTAGGGCTTGTCAATGTTAGGACTTGCCAAGCAATAAGTTCACCCATCCTTGGGGATGGAAGCCCGAGACTCAAAGATAGGTGACTGCCCTATCCTGCCGTAGGACTGAAGTCACGTAACATCTTTCTCAATTCCATGGTGTGTAGTTCCTCTTGCCCGATCATGCCACGAGCATACTCTTCCAGGTAAACACTGGCATCTGTAACCGTTTCTAACAAATTTTTGTATAGGCTTAATGCAAAGGTCTCGTGATTTAAGCTTTCCAGCAAGATGTCATAAACTGAGTGCTTATCCGTTTCCTCAATGGGTGAGATACGTACAGTCGGATGCCCTTCTAAACCTGTAATAATCTCACCAGCTTGTTGTGCATGGAGCAATGATTCACTGGATTGTGCCTTCAGAAACTGCACAATTGGAATTCGGTTGGGTCCCGTGACCATCAAAGCATAGTGGGTATAGCGAACAACACCAGACAGTTCAGCCTCCATAATGGCGTTCAGAAGGTGAATCGTCTTATCAGAATCAAGGTCTTTCATGGCTAGCAGAAGGATGTGTGATTTATTTTAAAGTGATCAATCCTAAAGCAGTTTGCTGAGCTGTGTCTCGAAAACTCTCACCCGCACGGCAAACTTTCTACTCTAGGAGTTCTAGGAGCCCTCAAGATGCTTCTCCAAAGCAGTAGTGAAGGTTTCATAGGGAGCCACACCCACCATATTTTCCACCAGTTCACCGCCCTTGAATACTAACACAGCCGGAATACTACGGACACCGAACTGCTTGGCGATCACCTTGTTCTTGTCAAGGTCGATCTTAAACACCTTAGCGCGACCTTCATATTCCTCAGCGAGTTGGTCAATCAGAGGTGCTATCTTGCGACAGGGGCCACACCAAGAGGCCGTGAAATCAATCACGAGGGGCCCCTCATAGGTAATTAGGGTCTCGAAGTCACTGTCTTGAATATAAGTTGCTGTGCTCATGGATATCCTTTGTTTAATAAAGAACGAGGATGCTATCAAAAGAAGTAAAAAAGGACTCAGGGCGAACGCACCAAAATTCGCCAGAGGCTAGTAACAGTGTTTCACTTTTCAGGCCCAATCTAAAATCTAAAATCCAAAATCCAAAATTCTTACTGCCCCGCAGGTTGCCGCCGCAACACTCCGGCCTGACAATCTCGCAACCAGAGGCTGACTGCCTGCCCTACAGCCCCCTGGGTGCTTTCGCGAGGCGGAGTCGGGGGTTGATCCTTCGGGTACCCCCCCGTTTGGGAATACATCATCGCTAAGCGCCAACCATTCTGGGTTAGCGTTAGGAATAACCAGTGAAACTGCTGTAGCTCGACCGCTTGATCCCCTAGATAGGTACGCCCCAAGGTGGTGATAAAGACCTGCTGAAGCTGGGCACTGTCGGGAGGAATCGGGGCATACATACCAGGCCCCAAGCTTAAGGGTAACGTTTCTGCTTGCCCTGCAACGAGCATATAGCTGGACAAGTTAACAGCCCTCTCCCGTCTGAGCGCACGCTGACTCGTACGATTTGCATAACTGGGTAAGTCTTGCAATAAGAGAGGAATTAAAGTTTTGAGATCCTTTGGGCAAGTAGAAGGGCTAGGAATGGTAGGTAGGGCGTTAGGGGCTGTTGTGGGTACAGTTGTCACTGCAAGACTAGATACCCCTAGGCTCCATCCAAGGCCGATCCAAAGCGTACTGAGCCATAACACGATAGACCATCCCATAGGCTTACCTTTCTTACTCAGGCAACAGTTGTGATTTCGTCACACAGACGCGCAAACGCAGCGCTCGGATCAGAAGCTGTCGTGATGGGGCGACCAATGACTAGGTAATCTGCACCAGCCCTCAGAGCCGCAGCGGGGGTAAGGGTGCGTTGTTGATCTGCAGCAGCAGCCCAAGTCGGTCGTACCCCTGGACAAACTAAAAGAAAATCCTCTCCACAGGTTTGTCGAAGTTGCTCAACTTCCTGGGGCGAGCAGACAGCCCCTGCTAGGCCACTTTTTTGAGCTAAAAGAGCCATTTCCAAAGCATATTCTGGCAGTTCCAAAGGGATTCTTAGCTCAAAGGCTAGGGCACGGGAGGAAAGACTGGTCAATAGGGTGATTGCC
>JAYKHH010000123.1:0-11825 GCA_035285265.1 Leptolyngbyaceae cyanobacterium
TGTAGGGGGCTTCATGTAACCCAAAGTAGATACCTACCCAAAACAGCAACATCAATACAACAACTACCGAAAATGCCCAAGCAATTATCTGAGGGCGAACCCAAATCCGTCGGCTTTGGATATACCAAATCACAATAGCTGGCCCGATTATCTCATTGAAAGTACCAGTAAAATCTCTGACACCGAAAGCAGCATCAGGATTAAAACTGCCATAGAATAGTTTGGAAATTAATCCATAAAGCCCATGGAGTAGCAGAAAAATAACTACTGGATGGGGATTTTTTAACTTGATCTTTCCATGAGTTAAATAATCATGGGCAATTAAGCCTAATCCCAGCATTGCTAATAAGTAACTCCATCCCCAAAGCCACCAGAGAGGAATGAGTACAATACCCAAAAAAGTTACTTTTTCTGCTTGGGTTAGATGACTCCAAGGTAAGTCAATGCCATGCAACAAGCTAGGCTGGCTTCTGGAAGTGGGGGGCTGAGAGACGAAGGGAAGCGATCGCCATTTACTCATTCTCCCTTCACCTCATTGGGCCTCTCTTGAGAATCTCCTTTCACACCTTCTATTCCGTTGATGACTAGTCCCCAGATTTTGGCTTGTTGTTGCTTGAGCTTCTCCAAGCTCTCCAAAAAGGAGGAGCGATCGCTGACCGTAGGCCAAACTACTAACAACACATTGATCAGAAATTGAGCCATTAACACAGTTTCATTAGCCGACTCGATGGGAGGTGTATCAACCAGAATGTAGTCGTACTGGCCCTTTGATTGCACCACAGCCAACAGTTGTTCCAATGTTCCATGGGCAACAAACTCCATTGTTTCTTGAGCTTTAGGCTGAGGAGCTAGCAAATCCAAGCTGGGAAGCACTTTCAGAGGTTGCAAGCCAGCCTCTAAAATCTCTTGACGTTGATATCCTAGGGATTTTGTTAACTTAGACTGGTAAAAATCTGCATCTACTACCAACACACGAAATCCAAGAGCTAGCAGGGCATTGGCCAAGCCCAAGATTACCGTTGTTTTACCCTCACCGCGCGTAGCACTGCTAATCATCAGATAGCGATTTACGAGGGGTGCCATACTCACGGTTGAAGCCAAATGCTGGAACCCAAACTCGGTTACTAAAGCCTGATCAATCTTGGTATGGACGCGATGATGAACAATCTGACCCATTACAGGCAAACCTGTGGAGTCAAGATCATCCTGGGTGAGTAACGGGCGGCGCTTATCTAAAAACAAAATGATGGCAGCACTGCCAAAGAGCGACGCGAGAAGAGCACCTAAAGCAATGGGTTTAAGTCCAGGTCCCACCGCCTTGGGATTGATCAGCGGTTGGTCCAAGACTTGCACATTGGGATAGAGACTAAAGGCATTGACACGGGAAGCTTGAACTTGAGCGATCAATCCGTTGTAAACACTTTCAGCAAGGTTGTATTTGCGTTTTAGATCAGCCAACCGGACTTGATCCGATGGGATCCCTCTTAATTGCTGATTTAGCTGTTTAATTTGGGTTTGCAATTGTGCAACTTGTTGCTGCAGAGCCTGGGATTCGGTTTCTGCCAAAATTAGACGTTCAATCAAAGATGCATAATTTTGACCAATGGATCGATCTCTAGCTCTCGTTATGCTTGGCGTCTGGCCGATATATTCTTGTTGTCTCTGGAGTAGCTCATTCTGTTCAGCTAGCAACTTCTGCACTTGGGGATGGTTGTCTGCAAACTGAGATTGCGCCGCTGCCATCTCTACCTTGACTTCAGAAAGCTTATTCTGAATCCCTTGGTATTCTGGGCTATCAGATAACCGCAAAATTTGAACAGATTGTTGCGGAGTTTTCCCCAATCGCTTCGCTAGCGCTTTTACCTCTGCCTTGCTCGATTCCAATTGGGCAATTAATTGAGCCTCTGAAACTCGTAAGGCATTTAAGGAGATCACGAGTTCCTTAGTTTGGATATCGCCATCAATCAAATTAGATTTTTCTTGAAAGCTAACTAATGCTTGCTCTGCCGTTGCTAGATTCTGTTCAACCTCCTGCAAGTCTTGTTGGATAAATTGCGATCGCCGAGAAGCATCGGTACGACGTAGATCATCTAATCTTTTCTGAAAAACATTAATCAAATTTGATAATCTTTGTCTGGCAATTTCAGGAGATGACGCTTGAGAGGTAAGAGAGATAACGGTTGAGCTAGTATCCGTCTTTACGGAAAATAAATCTTTATATTCTGACAAACGCGAAAAAGAGTCACTTTCTGGATCAATTGCTAGAACTTGTTGTAAAGAATCGTCGCTCAAGACAATCGAAGCAAGAACTTGCCGAGAATCTAGTTGCTGTGAAAATACCAACCCCTCATTCCCCCCTAAGTTTCCTAGGTCTCCAAGATTAAGGTTTAAATCTGTAGGTGTACTTGGCAAAATTAACTTTGCTCCTGCTTCCCAGGTCTTTTTTGTAAATAGAGCAGCAGGGAAAGCAATCAACAAAATCAATACATTTAGGGCTAGGATTGGTTTCCAATGCCTACTTGCGGTTATGAGGAACTGATTCATAGATTTTTAAGCAGTTAATTAAGCTGTCAGGGCTATTAAGAATGACACCAACCTTCAAAACTTAATAGAATTCTGATCTTGAGATGATAGGGATTTAACCTCAACCTCTTGACCGGGTGGATATATTTTTAATAAATGATTTGCCAATTTTGGTTCTTGAAGAAACCCTGAATTTACAGGATTTGGGGGGTTCAAAATAGCATATTTTAGCTCTTCTAAGGTCAGGCAATACCTTACTCCTAGAGGCTCAATACTTCTTGCAAAAAACAACTGGTGGTCATCAATATGTTCCCCATACTTTGCTAGACGAGGTAATAGCACAAACCTTGAATTTTGAGATACTAAACTCCGTGTCGATCCCTGCCCTGCATGGGAGATTATCATCCGTGAAGCTTGGGAGATGGCTCGCATATTCTTTGATTCCAAAATTGGCGCGGTCGTTACAAAAGGATATTTCTTGAGGAATAAAACATTGCTTACTCCGTGCTGGATAAAGATAGGCTCTGTAATAATTCCCCTTTCAATAAGAACATGAATCCAGTTGATGGCGCGATTGAATTGGAAAGGAATTGTGCCGAGAGTAATAGTAATCAAGGTTTCTTGAAGTTAAGCTAAAGGTGAATGAAAAATATAACTATGATTGAAATTTGGATTCACCAACTAGGCAACTAATTAGCTAAGCCTCAAAAACTCAAAAAGACATACAGGAATGATTGGCTGGATTCAGCCTCTGCAAGATTATTAAACACAAAAATTAATTCTCAAATACTACACATATCCCTGAAATATGGCTTTGGGATACTTGGCTGTAAGACCATGCCATTGCACATAAAAATCATCTGCCAGCCAATACACCACTTTTCCAGATATGCTTAAATCTTCGGAGCGTGAGATACTTTCAACATAAACAAACCGGATCCTCATTAACTTTGCAGCCATTGCAAAACCAATGGCAATGCTAGCTCCGGTAGAAACTATTAAATCAGGCTTCTCCGCAGTCACCAATTTGACTACAGCCGGGATATTCAAGATTAAGGCCATCAAATCTCTGGGTGCCTGATAAGGTAACCAGTAGACTTTTTCTTGCTCTTGAATAGATTTTGTATCTGCTTTAAAGTCAGTTACCCAGACGCGCTCATGTAAAGACCAAAATTGTCTGAGATCCTTCATTGTAGAGAAGTGCCCTCCTGAGGTGCAGGCCAATAGCAATTTCATGCAATGTACCTCCCTAAATCTCATTTTCTTAGCTGTATGCCCTATGTTGTATGAGAGATTATCTACAGATCCCTTGAATAAAGCTAATAGCTTTAATTCCTACGGTTCTCCAACATCCCATGAGCCTTTTCTTCAAGATGCAGGATTAAGTATTTCTACTTGTTGAGCTGGGCAATACTAACAAACTGCCTGATCTAACCCTGGAATACACCCTATCAGGAAATACTACGTCTCAGTATGGAACCAATTTGGTTTCATGATAAGTTAAAACTTAGTCTGAATAAAGGCGCTGTAAGTAAAGCTGGTGCAAAGAAGGTTTATAAAGTTAGCCTAAAAAAGCCAATATAAAACATAAGCAGTACACAATTCAGTAATTTTCTGCTTAAGAGCTGCCTTTAACTTTACGTAAAACCCAAAAAAATAGGGCTTTTAACAAGGAAATATAAAATTAATTGTTCACAGTTATATATAAATTCCGATCTCATCCTGATCTGAGATAGCTGAGATAGCTGGATTGATAGAACGATGGGGCTAGAATCGCCTACTTGTATAGTGGAAATGCTTAGGCGCTTGACTTGGCAGACTTTTCTAGCTCCCATGGGTTGCAAATTAGAGCCAACAGAACATTGGTGAGGGTGTGAGGTGCTGCCGGTACTGTACCCAACCTACGAGAGATTTGCGATCGCAGCGCTAATAGTAAAGTACTTAACAAACTTGATGAAAGCCTACTCAGTTATTCAACTCTCATCGACCAAAATGATATCTTCCAGAAACTCACAATCCCTATTATTCTGGATCAAAGAAAGTTTGCTTCCTGTTTCGCTTGCATGGATCCCTAGCTGGATTGGTGTCAGTTTGAGGAGATTTTTTTATCCCTATGTCTTTAATCTCATGGGAAGAGATGTTTCCATCAAAACAGGCATTGAGTTCAACCATGCGTGCCGAACACAGCTTGGGAACGAGGTTCACCTAGATCGAAATATCAGGATTCGATGTATATCTGGTCAAGTCGTGATCGGAAACCGTGTTCGCATCGACCAGGGAGCAGAAATATATTGTTATAGCAAAGAGCTGTTTATAATTGGTGATGGAACTAAAATTGGTTCCTATTGTCGGTTAAGTGGTCATGGAGCCCTTTCTATCGGAAGGCATTGCCTGCTAGGCCCTCATGTAGGCATATTCACAAGTAATCATGTGTTTAAAAGTATTGATACTCCGATTAATGAGCAGGGATTAATTGGCCTAGGGGTTGTGATCGAAGATGATTGTTGGTTAGGCTGTGGAGCCAAGGTTATGGACGGTATCACTATCGGCAAGGGTAGTGTGATCGGTGCAGGTGCAGTAGTTACCAAAAGTCTGCCTCCTTACTCAATTGCCGTAGGTGTCCCCGCTCGAATCATTGGAAAACGCGATCAACAAGATTTAACCTAGTAGCCGTAGCCGTAGTCGTAGTCGTAGTCGTAGACCTGGCAACCATAACCTTGAGCACATGGCACTGCCGTTTCCCTACCACAGATTGGTTCATGTTTATGAACATCGAGGTCTACTAGTATTCCTTCAAGAAAATTTTGGCAGGTCGAAGCCCCGGCAAGATTGAAGCCCGATCTTTTTTCTGAAGTTTAGTCAACTGTCAAATAGTACTCAACTCCGACTGCTTAAAAAACTGGGTAGCTCGATCGCGGCTAAGGTCTTGCGCTTCTTCTCGGTGGATTGGGAGTAGATCAAGGGAGAAGGCCAGTTTGGATGCAAGGTCATGGAGTTCAGAGGATTGGCAGTTGTACTTTCAGTCTGACTCTCTTGAGGGAAGTCTGTCTCCAGAGCTGCTTCAGAAAGTGAATCGGATTCAGCCAGATTGATTACTGAAGGTGCAGCATTTGAGTGATCCGAATTTTCATGCGTTGGAGTTGTGACAGGATCGAAGGGGAGATCAAAATCACTGAACTGGGATTCCAGATCCATCTCCAAGTCTTGATCAAATTCCAAGTCTTGCTCAAGAGCTGGTTCCTCTAATACAGGCTGCACTAGGCAAGACTCTAGTACCTCTAAGGGTAGATTATCTAGTAACTGCGCCAGAGTCAGTTCTTGCTCTGTCTCATGGGATAGGGTCTCAGGGTTCAGAGGCAGAGCAGCCGTAGGATCCTCGGTTTCTGGGAAAGATAGAACCTCGTCAACGAAGGGTTGCTCAGAGCTTGCCTCTTCTGCCGCTTCATCAAGAGAAGGCATAGTAACCTGTTGCTTGAGGTTAAAGCTCAAGCTAGGGAAACGAGGACTGACCGGCTCTAGGGATGCAGGTGCATGGAGTTGGAAGGGTAAACCAGAATTTGCTTCTGAGGTTGTTTCTAATTCAGGTGTGCCTTCAACCTCTAAGCTATCTGGGAGGGGCGAAGCAGATTGACTGCCTTCTGCTAATAGCCAAGGTTGGGTCGAGAGCGGTTGAATCGGCTTCACCTTAGGCAGGAATACGGGTAAAGCTGAGGCGCTGCTAAGTTGAGTTGTAGCTGCAGTAGCACTGAAATCATAGCTAGGAGTTGGCATTTCCAAGCACTTTTCTAGGGCTGCTTTGAATTGCAGGGTGTAGCGTTGTTGGCGATGTAAGCGCGATCGCAAATCCCGACAGGTATTTTCGCTTTGCACCAATAAGTGTGCTTCTTCGTTGTAGCGCTGCTGGGCTAGGGAGCATTCCCGTTCTAGCTGAGCAACTCGCTCTTGAGCCGTTTCCAGTTGTCCTGTCACAGTCTCAATCAGAATTTGTTGTCGTTGGGCAACCTGATGAGAACATTCCAGTTCACGCACCAAGCAAGCCATGTGTTCTTGACAATTTGCTAATTCTTGAGATTGCTGATTCAGCAAGGCATCTTGGTTCTGCATTAACCCTTGCTGCGTTTGCTGCTCAATTTGAGATTGACTCAGTACGGCTTCTAGCTGAGTCACCCGTTCTGCTAAAAACCCATTCCGTTGTTGCAGTTCTGCCATCAAACTCATCAGGTCTGAAACTTCTGCAGGGGAGAGTACGCCCGTCCGACTGATTTCTTGTTGGTTATTTTCTTGTGGATTATCTTCTTGTTGAACGGTTACGTCTGAATCCAGTTGAGGTGTATCAATGCAGTTAGAAACTTGGGGTTCAGAAACCTGGGGAGCTTCTCCAAACAGGTCTGTGGCGGCGGCGGCCATGTCATCAATGGCTAAGAGAGCCGCTTCTAGACCTGCCAAGTCATGAATATCTGAAAGTGCGCTAGACATTTGAGCAATTACAGGTTCTAGCTCCAGTGATAATGGCTCAGAAGAGGGCGATAGGTTCAAATCCCCGTTAGCGATCGCAGCGACCTGATCAGGGACAGCACTCATAGGATCAACAGAGTTAGGTTCCGATGGATTAGACATGCCGTTCTGACTGTTGGGTGAATTAGCTGTGCTCATCGCTTCTTTCCAAAAATTTCAATTGGCTTCTGTTCAGCCTGAGAGAGCGTTAAAAACTTAGGAAATTTAACCCCAGATTCTAATACCTACGAGGCTCTAGAGCACCATTAATTACAATTAAGTAACATAAAAACAATGATTGGTGAAGTATCCCTCAGGGCTTTTTAGGGTTTTTAGAGCTTTTAGAACGGCTAGAGGCTGCTTTTGGCTTGGCTGGAGCCGTTGTGGGCAAAGTTGTGGGCAGGTCTGTCTGGGATTGGCGAGTGCTGGCAGCTTGAGTTAAAAGAGAGTCAGCAAAGGCGATCGCCTCTTGATCGGATGTCCCCCCTGCTAGTTGAGCCAGTTCCTCGCGGCGTTGGTGAGTATCTAGGGCATTGACTCGCACAACGGTACGAATTGCTTCTGGAATGGGTTCTAGATCGGAGGCATCTACATAAAAGGAAGCAATGGGTTCATCAATCACGACCTTGTTAACTCGGAAGTGATGATCTGCCATTGCAGCCACCATGGGTTGGTGGGTTACGCACAATACCTGATGACGTTGGCTGAGTTGATAGAGCTTTTCAGCGATCGCCTGGGCCACTCGTCCGGACACTCCCACATCAATCTCATCAAAGACCATGGTTCCGACCCCATCAATTTGAGAGAAGCAGGCTTTCAAGGCTAACAGAAATCGACTCATCTCTCCACCAGACGCAGTCTCTGTGAGAGGTTGCAGGGGCTCCCCTGGATTGGGGCTAAAGAGAAAGGTAATTTGATCGGCTCCAGCACTGGTGGGGGCAATCGGTGTAATTTGTACGTGAAACTGCACTTTATCCATAGCCAATGGTTTGAGTTCAGCCACTAACCGCGCCTCCAAGGTGGTTGCTGCTGCTTGACGCAACTGGGTGAGGTGGGCGCAGGCTTCGAGGAGAGTTGCTTGATGGGTTTGGTAAGCCTCTTCTAAGGCTTCGAGGGACTGCCCACCCCCGGTTAGCTCTGCCAGTTCAGTCTGAAGATGATGGCTATAGGCGATCGCTTCTACCAAGGTTGGCCCATACTTACGGCACACTTGTTTCAGTTCACTAATCCGGTCTTCTACGACTTGAAGACGCTGGGGATCGGTTTCCACCGCTTCCCCGTAGGCATTAATCTGCCTGCCCGCTTCCTCCACTTGAGCTAGGGCATCACTAACCAAATCTAAAATGGATTGAACGCCGCCATCGTATCGCACCATATCACTGAGGAGATTCTCTGCCTGCCCCAGCAGGTCTGCACAGGCGCTTCCCCCACTATCGTTTTGGTACAGGGCTTGATAAACCTGGTAGCTCTGTTGTTGTAACTCAACACTATGAGAGAGTCGCTGACGCTCTTGCTCTAGCTGGTTCATCTCATCGGGATCACTGAGGTTAGCCGTCCGCAGTTCCCGGGCTTGATATTCAAATAAATCCAATTGCTGCAGCCGTTGCTGCTCAGAGTGACGACGCTTTTCCAAGGCTTGTAGGGCTTGTTGGGCCACCGTAAAAGCAGCGCCTACCACCTCTCGTTGTTGCAGAAGTGCCACACCCCCAAAACTATCTAACCAGTCTCGCTGCACGGTAGGCTGACCGAGTTGTACCGTTTGCCCTTGAGCTGTAATCTCTACTAACTTGGCCCGCACGCTCTCCATCTGCTGTTTATTCACCAGCACGCCGTTCAGTCGCGAGCGACTGCGGAGATTCCCTTGACCCGTGGTAATTTCGCGACTGCAGACTAAGGTAGCCTGATCGACCAAGTCAATCTCTTGCTCGGTCAGCCAGTCTTCCAGGTCCTTACCCAGCTTGAAAGTTGCTTCTAGCAAAGCGCGCTCAGCCCCGGTGCGAATCACCCGACTGGTCACCTTGCCGCCCAAAACGGCATCAATCGCATCTAAAATAATCGACTTGCCAGCTCCTGTTTCACCCGTCAAGATATGCAGTCCTGTACCAAACTCCAAGGTGAGACGATCAACTAACGCAAAGTTTTCGATTTGCAAGGAAAGTAACATGGGTAAAATTTGAGCTTGTAATGAAGCCAGTACTTGCCATTGTAGGAACTAATGGTAGAAACTATCTGAGCAGACCAAGGGATAATCTGACAGAACTATCCCCGTTATCCTGGAAGTGAAATCCTGGAAGTGAAATCCGATCATTGAAATCCAAATTTGTAATTTCAGATCCAACTTACGGAGTACTGAATAGAATTTGGTAGATTAAGTTGTTACTTTTGACCGTTTTAAGTGGTAGAATTGGTGACTGTGTCGAATTGAAGCCAGTCCATGCCAAAACTCAAGACTCGTAAAGCTGCTGCCAAACGTTTTAGGGCTAGCGGCAGTGGCAAGATTATACGCCGCAAAGCTTATAAAAATCACTTGCTAGAGCACAAAAGCTCAGCTCTGAAGCGTGAGTTGGGTAAAGTCGCTGTGGTTCACGAGCGCGACGAAGCCAATGTTCGCCTAATGCTCCCCTATTTGTAAGAGAACTCAATCAGTAAGAGAACTAAATCACAATGACACGAGTAAAACGCGGGAATGTCGCTCGGAAGCGCCGCAAAAAAATTCTAAAACTCGCTAAAGGGTTTCGAGGCTCTCACTCAACCCTGTTCCGGACTGCCAACCAGCAGGTGATGAAGGCATTGCGGAATGCCTATCGCGATCGCAAAAAGCGGAAGCGCGATTTTCGTAGCCTCTGGATCACTCGGATTAATGCGGCTGCCCGTCAACACGGGATGAGCTACAGTCAATTTATTGGCAATCTGAAGAAAGCCAATATTTTGATTAATCGCAAGATGCTAGCTCAAATGGCCATCCTAGATCCAACTGGATTCACCAAGGTTCTAGAGTTGGCAACTCCTGCTCGGTAAATTAGCAATTGAATTAAGGGTAGACCTATCCAGCGTGTCTAGAGCTTTCAAAAAGGCGCTTTCCAGGTTTTCGAGTCTTTGCTTGGTAATGGGGCTAACCGGAGCGCAGCTAGCTATATACTCGCAGCAACAATCAGGTAGTGCGGCTGAACTGATCGAAATTCAGCGGCGAGGCTACCTGATTGTTGCTGTTAAGGATAATGTGCGTCCCCTAGGGTTTAGAAATGCATCAGGTCAGCTAGTAGGGCTAGAAATCGATATTGCTCGACGATTAGCCCAAGAGTTACTAGGTCGCCCAGATGCTGTTCAGTTACAGCCTGTCAGCAACCAAGAGCGGCTGCCTGCGGTGTTGCAAGAGAAAAGTGACTTAGCGATCGCGAGGGTGACAGCGACTCCGGCCCGATCCAGGTTGGTCAGTTTCAGTTCCCCTTATTATTTAGATGGCACTGCCTTGGTAACCCAAGCAGCAAAGATCCAAAGGCTTTCTGACTTAACGAATCAGCCCATTGCTGTTTTAAAGGGTTCAACCACGATTGCAACGGTACGCTACTTTCTGCCCAATGCGACCCTGATTGGGGTTGATTCCTATGAGGCGGGTCGGCAACTGTTAGAATCCGGGAAGGCGATTGCCTTTGCTGGAGACGCTAGCGTTCTCAGTGGTTGGGTTCAAGAGTTTTCGAGGTATCGATTGTTGCCTACCCTGCTCTCGACAGAACCGTTATCGATCGTGATGCCGAAGGGGTTGCAGTATGATGACCTACGGAGGCAAGTGAACGCCGCGATCGCTCGCTGGCAACAAGAAGGATGGCTACGGCAAAGAGCTAATTATTGGGGTCTACCCTGGGCACCCACGGTCGAGACATCCATGCCTACAAGCCCCCCATTGCCCGTACAATCAACTCCTAACCCAGGAATATAGCGTGCCTGAGAGGATGTTTGAAAGTCCCCCTTGAGTGTTATGAATACTTGGTATCAGGACTACTTCCTACAACAAAATTCAGCCTTTACAGTCACCCTGAGATGTTTTGCAGTGCCGTTTGCCACCTCACGCCACCCTTTTCAAACACCCTCTGAGTGGATTTATGACCGAATTCAATAATATCCTTCCAACTTTTTATCTAGCTCTCTTAATCTCCCTGCTGACCATTGCAGGTGTATTTCTTTTAAGGCAGATTCTCAAAACTCGCAGAATTGAGAATGCAATTTCTCGCCTGCAAGCCAAACTCGCTAAGGAAAAGGGTACTGCTCAAGAGTATTACGAACTAGGCAGCATTTACCTAGACAAGAATTTATTTGCCCAGGCGATCGTGCAATTACAAAAAGCCCTCAAAGCCCCCGATTTAGAAGAATCGGAAAGTGCTTTAGTTTACAATGCCCTAGGCTTTGCCTATTTCTCTCAAGAACAGTATGACCTAGCCATTCGTCAATACAAAGAAGCCCTCAAAGTTAATCCCGCATACATCAGTGCCTTAAATAATTTGGGTCACGCCTATGAGCGCAAGCAATTGATTGCCCCGGCTCTGGAAGCTTACGAGCAAGTGTTACAAGCGGATCCTAAAAATGTGATTGCTCAACGTCGCTCTGATTCCCTCCGTAAGCGAGTGATTCCCTCGACCTCAGGCTCGTGAATTTGAGGGGTGCCAGCTTTGCGCCCCCACGTTATAAATTCCTAGGGGATTGTGCGGTCGATCGCCCCCTACTCTCCTTCTATCCGCTCATTAATTGTTTCAAGTCAGGCGTAGATCTGTGCTGCGATTTCTCACCAAATTAGACTACCTACTACGAGAAAC
>JAYKHH010000124.1:0-13492 GCA_035285265.1 Leptolyngbyaceae cyanobacterium
TAAGGCGATTGAGGATGCCCAGCTTATTTTCTACTTTGGTTATGATTTTGAACCGAGTTTAATCAAACTGATTCAAGCCCCCACTAATTCTGCCACCAAAGTTGCGGTGGGGGAAGTAGCGGTTCCCAATCCGATCCTGAGTGAAGACGGTCATAGTCACGGTCATAGCCACGACCATAGCCATGACCATGGTCACGACCATAGTCACGACCATGACCCCGATCAAAAAGATAGCAAGGGTGAAAAACAGGCCGAAGGGAAACAACCCGACCCCCATGTCTGGCATGATGCCCAAAATGGAATTCAGATGGTGAAAGTGATTCAAAACCACCTCACGAAAGCCGCCCCGACCCAGACTGATCTCTACGCCAAAAATGCTCAAACCCTAACCACAGAGCTAGCGCAGATCGATGGTTGGATTAAGTCTCAAATTGCTACCATTCCCTCCGCCGCTCGTAGATTGGTGACCACCCATGGTGCCCTAGGGTATTACTCAGCGGCCTATGGAATTCCTGTTGAAGGGGCATTGCAAGGACTTAGCACCAAGGAAAAACCGACTGCTGCACGCATCAAGGAATTAACGGAGGTGATTAAAGCGGATCGGGTGCCAACTATCTTTGCCGAAGTGTCAACAAATCCCAAGCTGATTACAACGGTGGCCAAAGAAGCTAACGTTAAACTGTCAGAGCAGGCACTATTTGCCGATGGACTGGGGGAACCTGGTTCCGAGGGTGATACCTATCCCAAAATGTTGATTGCTAATACAAAGGCGATCGTCGAAGGGTTAGGGGGGCAATACGTGGCATTTCAAATCAAGTAGGGATTATAACCTTTACGAAGTGACCGTCTACCGTCACCCTGAAAATGATTATCATTTTGAGTTAGATACATTCCTATCGAATGCTACCAAGACTCAAGCCCGCCCGTAGCCGCCATAACAAGCGACCTAGGAATCTGCAAGATAACGAACTACAAACGTGTGAGGAAGAACCATGATGCAAGTTTTACGAAAACTCTATTGTTTATCTCCAGTCATGGCGGGATTCCTTTCCCTCAATTGTGCGGGGGTTGCGATCGCTGGATCAGCATTGACAGAAATCACCCCGACGGCCCTCCCCCAGCAGTCTGATCCCCTAGCTAAGGCTCAAGTTACCTCCGTCTCTCAGTTATCGGATGTTCAACCCACCGACTGGGCTTTTCAGGCATTACAGTCCTTAGTCGAGCGTTATGGGGTGATTGCAGGCTATCCCGATGGCAGGTTTCGGGGCAATCGCGCTCTCACCCGCTATGAATTTGCGGCAGGTCTGAATGCGGCGCTGGATCGTATCAATGAACTGATTGCTGCCGGTACCGCCGACCTCGTCACCAAAGAAGATCTGGCCACCCTCCAAAAGCTGCAAGAAGAGTTTTCCGCAGAACTGGCGACCCTACGCGGTCGGGTTGATGCCCTCGAAGCCCGCACCGCCACCCTAGAGGCTCAACAGTTCTCCACGACGACTAAACTCAATGCTGAAGTTATCTTTGCCTTGACAGGAGTTGTAACAGGTCAGGATGCCACGGGCGCAGATATTCCTAGAAACACCACTCTAGGTTATCGAACTCGATTGAATTTTGATACCAGTTTCACCGGGCGTGACCTGCTGAGAACCCGATTGCAATCGAATAATATCAATACTTTTTCGGGGCCATCGGGGACAAACAGCAATTTGCCCGAAGGGAACTTACAGTTTAGTTCCGGGCCGTTTGAGTCTGGAAGTAGCGAGATTGGCTTAGATGCACTCCTGTATAGCTTCCCCCTGGGTGAGAAGACCGAGGTAGTCCTAGAGGCGAATGCAGGGGCAGCAGATGATTTCACGGATACGGTGAACCCTTACTTCGATGGAGATGGGGGTAGCGGTGCTTTGTCTGCCTTTGGGACTCGTAATTCGATCTATTACTACATCGGGGGCACTGGACTGGCGTTACGGCACCAATTCAGTGACCAGCTAGAACTGAGTTTAGGTTATCTGGCTACTGCGCCCAATGATCCCAGTGCTAGCAATGGGTTGTTTAATGGGGGCTACGGAGCGCTGGCGCAATTAACCCTGAAGCCCAGTGAGAATCTGACGTTTGGGTTAACCTATATCAATGGCTACAACAATGATGGTTCCGGTGCTCCAGGGACGGGTAGTCTTAACGCCAACCTAGCCTTTGCGACCAACTCACCTGTTTCATTAAATGCCTACGGAGTTCAGGCGTCTGCTCGGCTCAGTCCTGGTTTTGTGATCAATGGCTGGGCGGGTTACACCGCAGCGCGTGCTATTGGTGCGGGAGATGCGGATATTTGGAACTATGCGATC
Organism: Leptolyngbyaceae cyanobacterium; assembly: GCA_035285265.1. Classification (GTDB taxonomy): domain Bacteria; phylum Cyanobacteriota; class Cyanobacteriia; order JARCMD01; family JARCMD01; genus JAYKHH01. Next base: position 2,340 of record JAYKHH010000124.1, read on the forward strand.
GGTCTGGCTTTCCCAGACTTAGGGAAGCAAGGCAATTTGGCGGGAATTATTGTGGGGATGGAGCCTAAGGTAACGGCTAGTAGTATCGCCACGCTCAATCGAGATCGAGATACCTCCTTTCATATTGAAGGATTCTACACTTACCAAATCTCGGACAATATTGCCGTGACTCCAGGGCTGATCTGGTTAACGGCCCCGAATCATGACGATCGCAATGCAGACATTGTGATTGGTGCCATCAGAACCACCTTTACCTTCTAGAACAGGATCACCCTGCCGAATACCTGCGGCAGGGTGATTCTTAAATGTATCGGTTATCGGATAATGCATCTCGACCTGAACCCCATTGGCTAAAATCACCAGTGGGGTTAGGTTTTATGGGGTTTTAAGGGTCATGGCTTTCCTGCCATTAACCAGAGTTCACCCTACACTAAAGTTCGCCGCGTGGATTTCCAAACAGTCGTTTAAGCCCTGCTGAATTTGCTCTGGATTCAGGTTGCGTCCGATGAACACCAGTTGATTGACAGGGGGTTTAGTTCCCGCCGGAACTGCATCTAAGGTGCAACGCTTACCGCTGAGTTGAAAGATATGCTTCAACTGGCTTTCTTGAAACCAGAGAATCCCTTTAGCTCGAAAGACATCGGTGGGCAAATGATCGAGAAAGCCCTGAAATTTTTTGATTTGAAAGGGGCGATCGCTCGTAAAGGACACGGACACAAACCCATCATTGGCTAAGTGTTGCGAGTGATGAGGGTGATCATGATGGTCATGATGATGACCTGGATCATGATGATGTTCTGAATGATCGGGTTCCGAATGATCGTGAGCATGAGGAGCAGGCTGCGTCTCTAGCATCTGAGCATAGGCTTTGGGGTCGTTATAACCAACATCCAAAATCAGAGGCAGGGGCACCTGCCCGTATTGAGAACGCAGGATTTTGGCTCCTGGCTTGAGGCGATGAATGTAGCTCTCTAGCCGCTCAACCTGTTCCACTGCTGCCAGATCTGTCTTGTTCAGCAAAATGATGTCACCATAGACCAGTTGATTCAGAGCCGCATCACTTTCAAAATGCTCCGGTGTGAAGGTTTCGCCATCCACTAGGGTCAGAATAGAATCCAGGCGAGTAAAATCTCGCAGTTCACTCCCTAGGAACGTCAGCAAAATCGGCAGGGGGTCAGCCACACCCGTTGTTTCAATGACGAGATAATCAACAGGTTCTTGCCGCTCTAGGATGTTGAAAACCGCTTCTACCAAATTGTCATTGATTGTGCAGCAGATACAGCCATTGCTGAGTTGCACCATATCTTCGTCAATGGAAACCAGCAACTGACTGTCAATATCAATGTCGCCAAATTCATTCACCAACACTGCCACTTTCAAATCCTGACGGTTGTTTAAGATGTGATTGAGCAAGGTGGTTTTACCGCTGCCCAGGAAGCCAGTGATGATGGTGACGGGCATTCCCTGCTTTGGAAGTTCCATCTCGATGGGGGAAGCCTCAGTGAGTGACATAGGATAAAATGAGAATGATTATCATTCGCTTATTCTATCGCACTAACGGGAAAAGTTTTGACTCCCTTCTCCAAAAAAATACCTCCCATCCAATACCCCTGTCCTCCTCCCCTGACCTGCAATCAGTTGAGCCATCCTGTACAGGCCAGATTTTGTTTTTTTGAGCCGACAAGCATGACTGACTCATCCAGTTCTCCTACAGAAAGAAATATTTTAGGTGTATCGGTATCCGGCAATCCTGCTCAGGCAATTCTGCTAAAGCGAGAATGATTATCAATATCTCGTGGCCCCATCTCCTCATCTTTCTCTAACTCAACGATTCACCGTTTGGTGTTAAGCAACATTATGAATCTTTTCTCACAGGACAAACTCAAAGCTGACCCTGCCAAACTACAGCAACTCAAAACCTGGATTTATCAACTGTTATCCATAGATCCAGAGATTCCAGTGTCAATCATCCAACTTCAGTGCCAAGAGCCAGGGTGTCCACCCATTGAAACTGCAATTACAGTTCTGACGCAGCCCACACAACAGTTTAAGATTCACAAGGCCATTACTGACATTGAACAACTCGATTTAAAAAGAGAGATATTATCGAGTCAGACAATTATTGAGCGTTTGCATCAGCAACAGTGAATCTAATTTTCGTCCAATTAATACCATTTGATTTTTGGGAGGAGTTGTCCACTCCCGATCATCAATCGTGAACCGCTTACCACTGAGTTGAAACAAATGTTGTTTAGGACTTTCAGCAAACCATAGAATCCCTTTGGCTCGGAAGACATTCTCTGGCAGTTGATAGTCGAGAAACTGTTGGAATTTTTTCAAGGCCAAGGGGCGATCGCTCTGAAACGACACCGCCATAAATCCATCAGTATTGAGGTGCTTAGAATCTGGATCGGGGGCTATCAAAGCTTCAGAGGAATAGTTGTCTTTGGAGAGGTTAACATCTAAAATCAACGCCAACGGCACCTTACTATATTCCGATCGCAATATTCTGGAATCTTCCTTCACTGAACGGAGATAGTCTTCTAATTCTTTGACTTCCGCCTCAGTCACTAAATCAGTTTTGTTTAATAGAATAATATCACCATAAACAATTTGATTCATGGCGGCGCTACTACTGTAATGCTCGGCAGGATTAAATGTTTCTGTATCTACGACGGTAACAATTGCATCTAAATGAGTCAAATCTCGTAATTCAGTTCCTAAAAATGTCAGGGCGATCGGGAGGGGGTCGGCGACGCCCGTTGTTTCTACAATCAGATAATCAATCCGTTCACGCCGCTCTAACACTCGATAGACGGCATCGGCCAAATTGTCATTAATCGTGCAGCAGATACAGCCATTGCTCAGTTCAATCATGTCTTCTTCGACCGCAATCAAGAACTGACTATCGATGTTAATATCCCCAAATTCATTGACTAAAACTGCAACTTTGTAAGCCTCAAAATTTTGCAGAATATGGTTTAGCAACGTGGTCTTACCACTCCCCAGGAAACCCGTAATAATTGTCACAGGTAGCTTCTGGAATAAGGTCGTAAAGGCTTCTGACATAATTTAAATTAAGGCTCGTAAATAACAGAAAAGAGGCAATGGCAAGCCACTGCCTCTAAGTGAGGAAAAAATTAATGGAAAGATGGACTATGCCGAATTAGATCCATAAACTCCTGACGGGTTCTGGCATCTTCTGAAAACACGCCTTGCATCGAGCTGGTCACTGTCCAGGAACCAGGCTTCTGCACCCCCCGCATCACCATACACATGTGGGTAGCTTCCACTACAACCGCCACACCCTGGGGCTTCAGCAATCCCTGAATGGCATCGGCAATCTGTGCCGTTAAGCGTTCTTGAACTTGCAAACGACGGGCATACATCTCACAGATTCGGGCGATTTTGGATAAACCAATCACCTTACCATTGGGGATATAGGCTACATGGGCACGTCCCAGAATCGGTAAGATATGGTGCTCACAGGAGCTAAATAAATCAATATCGCGCACTAACACCATTTCATTAGCATTTTCGTGAAATACCGCTCCATTCAGCAACTCATCTAGGGATTGCTGATAGCCAGAGGTCAGGAACTTGAGGGCTTTAACCACCCGCTTGGGGGTATCGCGTAGTCCCTCTCGGTCGGGATCTTCACCCATCCCTAATAGCAATGTGCGAACGGCTTGCTGCATCTCTGCTTCGGAAACGGGAGGTTGAACCTCAGTCCGAATCGGTTGGGTACAGATATCGTTGGGTGAAAAGGAGAGTGTCATGGGTGAATGGGGGTGAGGAATAATCAGTCGTAAGGAGCAGGGGCATGGCACGCCATCCCCCTCCTGCCAGCAGACGGCTGAACTGCTGAAAGACTTTGAATGGAGTGGAATCTCTATGCCTGGATAGCTACAGGGGATGGTGGGCTCCCATCGGGTTATGGAGATTGTAGGAGTTGGCACGCGATCGCTTTGCGTTGCATAGTTTGGAAAATGTTGTAAAACCCATTACTGCGAGAAGGGGTCAAGTTTACATCTAACCCAGTCTGCTGAATAAACCCTGGGCTGAGTTGGGACACTTCCTGGGGGGGTAACCCATTCAATCCTTCGATTAACAAGCCAACTAAACCCTTAGTAATCTGAGCATCGGAATCTCCTTGAAAGAAAATCCTGTGATCCTGTAGCTTGGCTGTGATGTAGACCTGGGACACACATCCCGGTACCTTGTTCTCCGCAACTCGGTCAGCCTGCGGAAAATCTGAAACCCGCTTAGCAAACCAAAGGAGATATTCGTAGCGCCGCTTGGGGTCAGAGATTTGCTGGAATCGCTGCACAATTCGTTCTAGCTGGGGAGGAAGGGATTGGGACATCGTTTGGTTAGGTGGATTGCAAAATGACAGCAACTTCTTTGGCAAAATACGTCAAAATCAAATCGGCCCCGGCTCGTTTCATGCTTGTTAGGGTTTCCCGAATCACTTTTTTCTCATCAATCCAACCTCGTTCCCCAGCAGCTTTGATCAGGGCGTATTCCCCACTGACGTTATAGGCCGCAACGGGTAAATTAGTATGCTGCTTGATCCGGCAGATAATATCCAAGTAAGCCAAAGCAGGCTTCACCATCACAATATCGGCCCCTTCGGCAATATCCAGATCTACTTCTTTGATGGCTTCTCTGGCATTGGCAGCATCCATTTGATAGGTTTTCTTGTCACCAAACTTGGGGGCTGAATCTAGGGCATCGCGGAAGGGGCCATAGTAGGCCGAGGCGTACTTGGCGGAATAGGCCAAAATCCCTACATTGATCCAACCTGCTGCATCCAACGCTTGGCGAAGGGCTCCGACCCGACCATCCATCATGTCTGAGGGAGCCACGAAATCGGCTCCGGCTTCTGCCTGTACTAAGGCTTGTTTAACCAAAACTGCAACGGTTTCATCGTTCAGAATTTTGCCGTCCTGCACAATGCCATCATGGCCTTCACTGCTGTAGGGATCGAGGGCAACGTCTGTAATGATCACCAGATCGGGAATCGCTAGTTTGATCGCTCGCACTGTCCGGGGAATGAGTCCATCAGGGTTGTAGCTTTCCGTGCCCGCATTATCTTTTCGATCTTCAGAAATTAAGGGGAACAGGGCGATCGCGCCAATTCCCAACTCATAGCTCTCCAACACTTCTTTCAGCAACAAATCTAGGGTATAGCGATAGCAACCAGGCATCGAAGCAATGGCTTCCCGCTGTTCCGATCCCTCCATCACAAACAGAGGATAAATCAAGTCCTCGACCCGGAGTACAGTTTCTCGCACCATCCGCCGTAGCATTTCCGTCCGCCGTAGCCGCCGGGGACGATGCAGGATCGGGGACAATGGCTGCTGTTCTGAGATCTGGGATGATCCAGCCGGGGCGATGGGATTGACAAGCATGGAAGACTCAGGGGGTGCCATGGGCTAAAATGAGAACGATTATCATTCGCTTATTCTATCGCACGTCCTGTGAAAAATGATGCCCTTGCTCAGAAAGGTAACCTCCCTGCTACGCCCCCTCGCCTGACGCGCCATCAGCAGGCGGTCTTGGAATTGCTCCATCAGCAATCTTGTCCCCAATCTGCCCAGGAGTTGCATGGGGTGTTACGGGAGCATCAGGGGATCGGGCTAGCAACGGTCTATCGAGCTTTGGAAGCTCTGAAGCTGCATGGGTTAGCCCAGAGTCGTACGGGTGTCAATGGGGAGGCTCTCTATAGTTCTGTGGAGCGGGATCAGCACTATTTAACATGCCTGCAATGTGGTCGATCTTTTCCGTTGACCCACTGCCCCGTGAAAGACTTCGAGGCCCATGTTCGACCCTCGATTCCCTTCAAAATCTACTACCACACCCTGGAATTTTTTGGTCTGTGTGACCCTTGTGTTCAAGAAACGGAAGCGAGAAGCTAAGCTGGCCCTAGCTTCCCAATCCAATTCAGGCACATCCTAGCTATCCAGAACAAACGACCACTCCAAGCCAGAATGAGGGTAAAGAAAATCGCGGCGATCGCCTGTCGTACCATCAATCCCAACGCAAACTGAATAGATTGTTCACGGGCGATGGTCCATGCCGTCACTAGACAGGGCAACAACACTCCTGCTAAATAAACACCTGTGAGGATCTGTAGCGGCGATAAATCGGTAACCAGATTCGGTTCAGCAAACAACAGCATTCCATCTTTGCGAATGGATGCCAAAATCACAGGCAAGGCTGCCCCAGCAGGAAGTTGGAATAATCCCATCATTGGAGTAGTGATCCAAGCACTTAAACGATTCAAAGCTCCTAACCAGTCAAGGCTAGAGGCGATTAATGTGATCCCTAGGAAAATTGGCAGAGCATTGGTAAAGAACTGGTTGAGTGTTCCCTTTGCCTCACGCCAGATGGCTGACCCCTGGGGAATTTCCAAAAAGGTGTGATGCTCAATCACGAGTCTATTTTGAGGAGAACGAGCCGCCTTTGGCGCAATCAACCGTGCATAGATCAAGGTGGTGATCGCTAGATACAACCCATAGGGAACCACCAGGTAGGGCAAATTTGCCGCACTGAATACCCCTAAGGTGGCACCGAACTGATAGGAACAGGCTGAGCCAAACGCGATCGCTGAAATGCAGGTTTTGCGAGAACAACTGGAACAGGCACGGGTACTAATCACCGCTGGCACATTGCAGCCAAACCCCATTAGGACGCGCACCAAATCGCGTCCTGACAAACCGAAGGGACGCAACAGCGAATGGATAGCAATCGTAATTCGTTCGACTAAACCGCTGGCTTTATAAGCCCCTAAAAATAGCGCATACAGAATCACGGTTGGCACTGTCCAAACCCATAGCAGCGGCCCCATTGTGATCAATCCATAGCGTCCAATCAGGATCTCTTTAGGGAAGGATCCTAGGCCAGAAAGAGCTGCAACCGTGGGCTGGATTAATCCTTGTACCAACGGGTCAACGATCGCCGCAAAGCTATTAGCAATCCCAACGGCAAGAACAGCCGGGAGAAGGAGCAGAGCGATCGCCAACAGCCATCCCCATCGGGGATGCTCTAGCCAAGTAGGAGGGGGTTCCATCCGCCATCCAGCGGGAGTGGGTTGCCACCCCCTAGGAAATACTGCTGGCTCATGCAGGGCGGATAGGATGTCGTGGCGTTGCGTTGCGGTCAGATGTCGAGCATCGACGGCAATAAACGTCAGTTTGGATGCCTGTTGCCAATGGCGCACAACCTGCTCCCTCCTATCTGATGGCAAGATCTTGTCCCAAAAGGTGATCACCACGATGCCCTGCTTATCCGTTGCTAGAGGCAACAAGTTGCTCAAATCCTCATCGATATGGGTAGCTTTCACCACCAGCAGCACCCGGTCATGGGACTGTAATTGTTCTAGGGCTGATCGGGTCGTAGCTGTGTCAGAACGATACAGAATACCGGGGGTATCCACAAAGGTAAAACCTTTTCCAGTATAGGTTTCGCAGGTAATGGTAGAGCCGCGAAAGTTAGTGCTGTAGGGCGACTGCCCCGTCAGAGAGGCAATCAGTTGGGATTTGCCCGTGTTTTCGTTACCGATGACGACAATAGAGCGTTGGGCAGGAGGGGTGAGGAGAGGCATGGAAATAGGGGGTGGGAATTGATTAAATCTGCAAACTCAAACCTTTAAACTCAAACCTTTAAACTCAAACCTTCAAAATCCCATCAACAGACACAGTCATTGTCACAGCAGGAGAGATCGTCGAGAAACATCCCATCTTGCCGGTAACAATCCAGGGGTGTCGGATCAAGACCGAGGTAGTGGGCGATCGCAGTAGCCACCACCGCAAAGCGTTGTCGAAACTTATAGATAAAGCAGAAGATCGTCCGACCGTGCCGCACAGAAGGCCCTACCACAAATAACCTAGGGGTGAGAGTAGACTCGTCTTGATCGGTTAATTTTGCATAACCTTCAGACCAGTTAAAGAGAGGGGCGATTTGCTTCAAACTCCCCTCAAACCCAGTACAGAGAATCGGTGGGGTGCGCGTCACCCATTTGTTGTATTCTGCATAAACGGCATAACCACCAGGAATGGTTTTCACCGCTTCGATTGCCACATTGCCGATCAGGTCTAACCGACCTGTTGCATAGCAAAACTCAAGGCGTTGCAGTGTATAAGGAGACAGGGAAATGCTGGGGTCAGTATCGGGATTTGCCCAGATTCCGCTGCGATCCAACACCTTGACATGCTTCCCTAACGCCACCAAATTGGCTGCTGCATCCATGCCACTTTCGTATCCGCCAATAACAATGTGCTCATCTCCTTGAAGTTCTGTCCAGGACTGCACCTGGGAGTTATGAAGACACAGATCTGCACCCGGAAAAGGAGTGAGGTTGGGGTACTGAAATTCTCCGGCTGCCCAGATCAAACATTGGGTTTTGAGAATCCCCTCTGGCACATGAACCAGAAATCCTTGCCCGTGAGGTAAGGGTTCAATGTTCTGAACTTCAACGTGGGTGTAAACAGGGAGCTTGAAATAATCTGCAACGGTTTCCAGATAGAGGGCATATTGTTTTCCAGTCAAATGTTCTCGCCGGAAGCTAATAGCAGGGGAGGTTTTACGAGCGATCGCATTCAAGTCGAGATGCCCGAAGCCATGACTGGGAAAGGAGGGAGTGATAAAGTGCATCTCCTGGGGCCAGCGACGGAATGATTCCCCAATCTGATGTCGCTCTAGGATGGCAAAGTTTTTCAACCCTAAATCTCTCAACGCTACTCCGACCCCAATACCCGCTGCACCGGCACCAACCACGAGGACATCAAAGGCTTCCGGCTTGTTCATGGGAATCAGTTGCAAAACGCAAGAATGATAATCATTCTCATTCTATCACAAGCAACCCCAGTATTCCGGCTTCAAATTGCCCGCAACCCGTTGCTAGAACTATCGTTTAGCAGCTTGAAATCCTTTCCCTGAGCCGTACCGCACGGTTTTAAATTCTACCTGGTTGGTATAGGGATGGTAGAGCGTATAGGTGGCTTGCCCAGGAGTCCGTCCGACATTCCCGACCCCAATCACCTGTCGCGGTTGAACGAGGGTGGATTGAGGTGAGGTGGCCTGATCGAGGGTGACTAGGCTGGATGTGACCATGCCTTGATGAATCTCGTATTGAAACGTGAAGCCAGAGCGACCACAAAACAAGTAATTGGCATCCATTCGCATCAGGCGATCGAGCATTTGAATCGGCGGGGTATCCGGCGTTAATTCATCACTCACACTGACGCTGCTGCCGTGGATTAACAGGCAATCCAATTCAAAAAAGCCAAACTCCAGGGATCGCACCCATTCAACCGTGGATCGTGGAATCTCATCCCACAAAGTTTTCACCATGGACATCCCATAGCGTTCAATCAGTTCGGTGGGTTCTCCGGTACGACCCAAGCCATGCAAGATCAGTAACTGTTCTTCCCACCAACCTTGACAAACCTGTGGAGTGAGTTCCCCTGAACGCGGCGATCGCAGCCGCTGAATCACCTTGGCGCTCTGGAATCCAGGGGTAATCACATCACCCAACACATAAAGCTCGTCTACGGGCTGACGTTGCCGTTTGAGATCTAGCAAAACGGCTTCATAGGCCGCCAAATTGCCCTCAATCCCACTTAAAATTGCCCATTGTGTCATCTAACTAATCCAATTTAAATGCTCAACTCTAACATCAACCCTAGATCTAGCGTTCACACACATGGGTGGGGTCATCGGCTCGTTCTGCAAATTCCAGTCCCCTGGCTAAACGCCATGCAAAGATGGGAGGCAAGCCCGCTTCGATAATAGCCGCGCAGGTTTTTTGATAGTCATATTCCACTTCCCGCAGCTTGATCCGATCAGCATCAGTATCGTAAATAACATAGGTTGCGTTGGGTCTACCATGACGAGGCTCTCCGACCGAACCCACATTGACAATGCGCTGGATCGGCGCAGAAAAATTCACCGCTTGGGCTGATTTTTCAGGGGATGTAACACGAACGTTGAGTTGACCCGCCTCCAGCGATCGCACATAGGGCACATGGGTATGCCCACAAAAGAGAATATCGGCACCCGTCGAGAGCACTCGCTCCAGGGCGATGAATGCATCGACTTCTGGCATCAAGTATTCATGCTGGCTATGGGGGCTGCCGTGGACAAAACACAGGTTGCGATCGCGCAAACTCAACGGCAACTGAGCCAGATACTCTCGCACTTCTGGATGAATCGTCCGGTTTGTCCATTCGTGGGCTACCTTGCCGCGCTTCTCCGCTAGGACGGACGGATAGCTGCATTCACAGGAGTTTAATCCTTCTACAATGTCTTCATCCCAGCACCCCTGGCAGCTAGGAATATCCAGAGTCCGAATCATTTCGACGACGGCATTGGGATAAGGCCCATAGCCCACTAAATCCCCTAGACAATAAATTTTGTCTGCTTGTTGATCATCCATATCCGATAGCACCGCATTCAACGCTTCATAGTTGCCGTGAATGCAGGACATAACTGCAATCTTCATACAATTTTCTCTTCTTGCTCTAGTAAGTTCTGCCGTTGTTCTTGGTAGTAGGCGATCGCCTGATCATCCAAACAACTTTCTTTGAGGGTGGCTGCGATCTCGACTGAATGGAGGGCTGCACCGAGGATTTCAATCCCACTGAAATGCTCCGGTCTACCCTTGCCCCAGCGAGGGATCTCTAATTCGATCGAGTTCTCCAAGGAGCAGCCTGCGGTAAAGCCAAAGTAGAAGGTGCGTCCATCCTCAAGGGTGAAAATCCCTTTGGCTCGCTGAATATCGCCATAGGCTCCGTGGGTGAGTTCATACCAAACTGTGTTCAGGCTGGCGGAATCGAAGACCTGTCCCGTTAAGTTAGATCGCCACAGATCCGTGACGGGACAGGAGCGGTGAGTTTCAACCCCCGGTACTACCTTTTCTGCCCAGTCATGCCATTCAGTTTGGCTAGCTCCCGGTGGCACCACAGCCACTCGCTGACCATGGGCCTGGGTAGGCAACACCAAGGATGCTAGGTCAATTTGAAATCCGAGTTCTATATAGAGAGTGCATCCAGCGATCGCAGCGGCTAGAAACTCTCCCAATTTTTCTTCTGATAGAACGGTGAGATCAGGAAGTTCTGCTGCCAGATAGGTGCCGTCAATGGGGGTGG
>JAYKHH010000125.1:0-3023 GCA_035285265.1 Leptolyngbyaceae cyanobacterium
AGCCTCAATGGTACAAGCACCCTCTAAAACGCTGACGTTGGCAGAGTTTCTGGAATTACCGGAAACAGAACCTGCGAGTGAATATATTGATGGGCGAATCATCCAGAAGCCAATGCCACAAGGGAAACATAGTGCCATTCAAGGGGAATTTGTACCTGCCATCAACAGCATTGTTAAACCTCAGCGTATAGCTCTTGCCTTTCCTGAACTGCGTTGTACCTACCCTGCGGGAAGCCACTCTTCGAGCGTCTATGGTAGCCGTTCAACGGTTCCTGATATTGGCGTTTTTATGTGGAGCCGGATTCCTCGCGATCCGAATGGGGAAGTTGCGAATACCTTTCCGGTAGCACCCGATTGGACGATTGAAATCTTGTCTCCGGATCAAAGTCAAACAAAGGTCACGAAAAATATTCTTCACTGTTTGAAGCATGGAACGCAGATGGGCTGGTTGATCGATCCCAGTGAGCAAACGGTGTTTGTCTATTATCCTGGACGAGAAGTTGAGGTGTATGACGAACCAGATGTAAGTCTTCCTATGCCCTCTTTTGCGAGTGGGCTAAGCCTTACCGTCAAGGATTTGTTTGCTTGGTTATTGGAGTGAAGGGTTGATAAAGGGGGGCTATAGGTAGCAGGAGTTGAGGGGGTGAAGGTGGAGCTAGGTGGGGCGATCGCAGTTCTAACAGTTTTACCTCTAAACCTGGTTAATGGGAGGTTGGAATGGGGGTGCTAGGGCGATCGCCGCATCGGGTCAATGAATGGAATGCCGTTGCCAGTCTGGAGGTATAGACGGATAATCGCCGCATACCCAAAGTTAGGCCACATCGGTTCCAAAAATATCCATGAACACTTTCTCGGCTTTGCTAGATGCGCTAATCGCCGCCCCCCCTGATCGACGGCCTGCAATTGAACAATTGATCCAGGAAACGTTCGGGCGTCGCAAGGCAGTGCTTGCCTTAGATATGAGTGGCTTCACACTGTCTGTGCGACGGGGTGGCATCCTTTCCTACCTGTGCCTGATTCGGCGGATGCAAAAGCTTACCTTGCCAATTGTGGTGTCGCACCAAGGCGAACTCGTCAAGCACGAGGCGGATAACTTGCTTGCCGTATTCGATGACCCTGAGCGGGCGGTGGAGGCAGCTATGGCAATGCTCGATGCGGGGACGAGCGAGATGGCGGGTGGCGAACCAGCACTTATGTTTAGCATTGGCATTGACTACGGGGATTTGCTCCTGCTTAGCCAAGTTGATTGCTTTGGAGATCCAGTTAACCTGGCCTATAAGCTTGGCGAAGATATTGCCCGACCGGGTGAGTTGTTAATTACCCAAAGGGTGCGGGAGTGCCTTGGAGCCAGTTCCCGCTGGAATCTGCGGGAAATACCGATTTCGATTTCCGGAGTGGAAATAGTAGCTTACGGGGTTTCCTATAACAACGGCGGTTAGCCCTGTACACCATTCAAGAAACCACTTCCCAAATTAGACGACCTGAACAGTACGGCTCTGGAAAGCTAGCTGGTCTATGTACAATGGGACAGTTGTATTCTGTAGCGGACTTTGATCGAGCGTTATACCCTGCCTGAGATGGGCAACCTTTGGAGTGAGACCTATAAGCTAAAAACTTGGCTGCAGGTGGAAATCGCAGTGTGTGAAGCCCAGGCTGACTTGGGTTATATTCCATCTGAGGCAGTGGAGGAAATTAAGGCAAAGGCAAACTTTGATCCTCAGCGAGTTCTAGAGATAGAAGCTGAGGTGCGCCACGATATGATTGCCTTTCTGACCAATGTGAATGAGTATGTGGGCGATGCAGGACGATATATTCACTTGGGGCTAACGAGTTCTGATGTGTTAGACACAGCCTTGGCTTTGCAATTGATTGCCAGCTTGGATGTGTTGCAAGGACAGTTAGAAGCCTTGATTCAAGCGATTCGTTATCAAGCTCAGCAACACCGGACGACGGTGATGATTGGTCGCTCCCACGGGATTCATGCAGAACCGATTACCTTTGGCTTTAAGCTAGCGGGTTGGTTAGCGGAAGTGCTCCGCCACCGCGATCGCTTGGTGCGTCTCCAAAACCAAGTGGCGGTGGGTAAGATTTCTGGGGCCGTGGGTACCTATGCCAATATTGATCCTCAAATTGAAGCGATCGCCTGTCAGAAGTTGGGCTTACAACCCGATACGGCTTCCACTCAGGTGATTTCCCGTGATCTCCATGCGGATTTTGTGCAAACTCTAGCCCTTTTGGCAGCATCGATTGAACGCTTTGCGGTGGAGATCCGTAACCTTCAGCGTACGGATGTTTTAGAGGTGGAGGAGTTTTTTGCGAAGGGCCAAAAGGGTTCTTCGGCAATGCCCCATAAGCGCAATCCCATCCGTTCTGAACGCCTGACGGGGATGGCACGTATTATTCGTAGTCATGCGGTGGCTGCGGTTGAAAATGTGGCTCTGTGGCATGAACGGGATATTTCTCACAGTTCTGTGGAACGGGTGATTTTACCGGATGCCTGCATTTTGACCCACTTTATGGTGGTGGAAATGACGGATTTGGTGAAACATCTGTTGGTGTATCCCCAAAATATGGAACGGAATATGAATCTCTATGGGGGGGTGGTCTTTAGCCAACGGGTGATGCTAGCCCTGGTGGAAAAAGGGATGAGCCGGGAAGCGGCCTATGCGGTGGTGCAGTCTTGTGCCCATCGGGCTTGGAATACGCCAGAGGGCAATTTCCGTGACCTAATTAGCCAAGATGCTCAGGTGGCGGAGCATTTGACTCCAGGGGAGGTTGTGGCGTGTTTTGATCCGCAATATCATCTCCGGCATTGAGATCAGGTATATCAGCGGTTGGGAATTTAGGTATTAGGTGTCGCGTGTCGGGTGTTATTGCTCAGGTTTTCCCGCCCTTTGCAAGGGGTAATTCCGGGGTGATGCGATGCTGACCTTACCCCTCCCTAACCCTCCCCTTGCAAAGGGGAGGGGAATCGCAGACCCAACAACCGCCCCTAAGCTGAATTTACCCCACCCTAACCCTCC
>JAYKHH010000126.1:0-7602 GCA_035285265.1 Leptolyngbyaceae cyanobacterium
ATCATCAGATTGCTGACTTAATACCAGAACATACTTTTGCAAGGGTTTCATAGTCAGGAAATACAACCTACTATTCCTATTCGTCAATATAGTGGTTGGTAAAAGTCCGTCCTTGAAACGAGAAGTCCCTGAAGCTTCTAGCTTGTCTCTCGATCAAGCTCGATTACTTCCATCTAGTGCTTCCAGATTTTTTAGCTTTTGCAGATCGTAGGATATTATCTCGAAATCTTTCTTATAACTGGCTTTAGACAAGTAAATATTAGTTGACTGTTTATTGCTCGAAATAACGGGAATGTAACCCCTGTCTAGTATGTAGATCTGTCAAGCCCTTATATAGTTAGCTGTTTGAGTAGGATATTAGTTCCTAATAAAAGCCTTTAAGACTTTTATTTTTTGATTGAGAACTTCCCTAATCAAAAGCCCCCTGAGTGACGGTATCAGGAGGCTTGAAAATTACACAATCTAGCACTACGCAGTAAGAAGTAGTGAAATAGCTACAACATCCCGAAGGTTAAGCTTGACGGGAGTAATATTCAACGACTAGGAGTTCATTAATTTGAAGAGCAACCCATTCGCGCTCTACCACTCCATTCACTTTGCCAGTTAGCTTGGCCTTGTCAAATTCCAAGTGACTGGGCAAGTGAGCCAGACCCGGAAATTGCAGGTTTTGTTCTACCAGTTTGCGAGAGGCTTCTTTATCCTTAACCGCAATCACATCTCCAGCACGGCACTGATAACTGGCGATATCGACGACACGACCGTTAACGGTTACATGACCATGATTGACTAGTTGGCGAGCACCTGGAACAGTAGGAGCCATGCCCATGCGAAAAACCGTATTATCCAAGCGCATTTCTAACAGTTGCAGTAAGACCTGTCCTGTAGAACCGCTGGCTCGACGGGCGCGACGTACATAGCGTAGGAGCTGTCTTTCAGTAACGCCGTAATTAAAGCGGAGTTTTTGCTTTTCTTCTAAACGAACCGCATACTCTGAGCGCTTCTTCCGTTCTTGACCGTGTTGACCTGGTGGATAGGCTCGTCTGGCGCTTTTGCGGGTTAACCCTGGCAAATCCCCTAAACGACGCACAATCCTGAGGCGCGGGCCTCGATATCGTGACATGTAACTTCCTCTATATAAAATTCACTCAAGTTCTGGGATTGCTGCCATCAGAAGTGTTTCTGTACGTAGGCAGTTATGCTAACGCATCAAAACATTTCTGAGCTAAGCAATGCCCAAGTCCATCAGTATAACCTTATAGTGATTGGGACTTCAACTAGCTATCGTAAACTAAACACCCTACCAGAGGATACGGTTTCTTGGAGGTCTTTATGAAAAAGCTACTGATGGGGTTGATTCAGGGATATCGCATTTTTATTTCCCCTTTCCTACTTCCAACCTGCCGATTTCAGCCCACTTGTTCTAGCTATGCGCTAGAAGCAGTTGAACGGTTTGGTGCTTGGCGAGGGGGTTGGTTGGCAATGCGTCGAATTCTTAAGTGCCACCCTTTTCATCCGGGTGGTTACGATCCAGTGCCAACCGAGCCAATTCTCATCATTGAACCAGTAGATGAAGCAGGCGTTGAAGAAACCAGGAACGAGTAAAGCAGCCCACGGCCCATGAATTTGGGCTGTTTATTACGTAGTTGTTGAGGTTCCAGCCAAACTTGAACATCGGTCGGTGAGTTTGCCTAGCCGTGTAATATTCACAGCATTCTGACAACTTTGTAAATTTAAGTTAAGATTCTAAAAGTAAGTACTGGAGCAATGATATAAAAACTTGACAAGTTATAAACTTTAATGTTGTCTGGTATACAGAAATAAACAACTAAAGTTTGCAAGCTTGACATCCAAATATTGGCTCCTTGGGCACAAAAGTAGAGTATTCTTTTGTTACTCTACCCAAAGGTAGAAGCATTAGGTGGGGTAAACCCTTTATCTTCTTACTCAAATCTCCTTCTTGCTTTAAGGAGCCTTGCAAAAATCAGTTTTACAACTTTTCACCTGAATCGGCTGCTCATGCCTAGCTGTCTAGTTGAAATGTTGCAGTTATTTTTGCAAAGTTCCTAAAAACTTGGTTGAAAAATTCTCTCTGGTGAGGTTGAGTGGCTAGTATTTCTCTCAATTTGCACGATAGAATCAGCGTTTCTGGTGCTTCTATGGTGGGATGAAGAGATGATCTTAACGTCACGCTACCCATTTCAAACCGGTTTGAAAAGAGATTCAAGCGGACAGTCCAGTTCTGGATTGCAGGCTTAACATCTAAATGATTGGGGATGGGTGTGAGGCGAGTGAGCACTTTTCTGCTATCAGTAGCCTAAATCAAGGTAGAGAAACCCATCTAGGCAACTCTCTCAAGTCCAGACGCTGAAGTTTTGGGCTGGAAACCAAACTGAAACTTAATGTGAAGCTTGGGTTTCTGAGTTTGCTGGGGTCTACCTAATATCGGAGCTGCTCAGCTCCACCTTAGCCTAATAGATCTGCCTAAATAGGTCTGCGGTTTGCTGATCCGGCATCTAAGTGGCTTTAATTCAGATCCAAGACAGATTTCGTACTGTCCCCTTCCATCCTCGGTTGGTAAGGGTCTAGTCCACAATTAATATTCAATCCAGGAGGTGAAAGCTTTGATGGCACCTGTAACCTACTCTCGGTTCATTCGATTTTTACAAGAGGATTTGGCAATTTCTGCCTCGTCCATAGATATTGCTTTACGCCATCGGGCGCAAGATCCAGGCCCTCTTCCCATGATTTTGTGGCAGTATGGCCTAATTACCCTGGAACAGTTAGATCAAATTTTTGATTGGCTGGAAACTTCTGATAGCTTGAATTAACCGGAGGACGTGTGGGAGCAGATCCTCGCTCTCCTCGGATGAATGCTACTCAGTCTGGGACGCTCTGAAGGAATCAGCTTTGAGTTGACTCAGTCCCTGTACCGATCAAGCAGTAAGGATTTTAAGTATTCCCATAAAACCAATCACCCAGAGTCCAGGAAGCGTAGCTTCCACCCTAGGTGATTGGTTCCCATAGTTCTACGGTTGCTTAGGAGCGCTGCATCACTTGAGCGGCGGCGGCAATGCCAGCACCGGGGGTGAAGTCGTCGTAGCCCAATTCAATGAGGGTTGCTTCTAGGGAGGCGATCGCTGCCAAGATATCGCGATCGCTGACAAAGCCGAGGTGACCAATCCGAAAGATCTTGCCAGAGAGGTGGTCTTGTCCGCCGGCCATGACAATATCAAAGCGTTTCTTCACCACGGCCCGAATTTTTTCAGCATCCACCTTGTCAGGGGCGACCGCTGTAATAGCGGGACTGGCGCACGCATCTGCCCCATACAAAGGTAGCCCTAGGGCTTTAATGGCAGCACGAGTGCCGTTCATCAAGCGTTGATGGCGGGCAAAGATGTTGTCTAAGCCTTCGGCTTGCATCATTCGCAGGGCAACTTGCAGAGCAAAAATCATGTTGACGGGCGGTGTAAACGGTGTGGTGTTCTTAGCCGCATCTTTGCGATACTTGCCCAAATCCAGATAGTAGCGAGGCAGCTTAGCAGTTTTATAGGCTTCCCAGGCTTTGGGACTGACGGCTACAAAACCTAGTCCGGGCGGTAGCATAAAGCCTTTCTGAGAACCGGAACCGACTACATCTAAGCCCCAAGCGTCAATGGGGAGGTTGACAGCGCCCAAACTGGTGACCGCATCCACGATGATCAGGGCTTCCCCATGGGCTTTGACGTAGCGGTTAATAGTTTCCAGATCATTCAAAACCCCAGTTGAGGTTTCGCTGTGAGTCACAATCACTGCTTTGATCTGTTTGTCTGCATCCGCTTCTAGGCGTGTGCGAAATTCTTCTGGGTCTAGGGGTTGACCCCAATCCGCCTTGATGACTTCTGCATTCACACCATAGGCTTGGCAGACTTCCACCCACCGTTCCCCAAATTTGCCATTGGAACCGACGAGGACGCGATCGCCCGGACTCAGGAAGTTAATAATGCCAGCTTCCATCGCGCCTGTACCACTGGCAGCTAGCATCAATACATCACTTTGAGTTTGATGTAGCCACTTGAGGTTTTGAGTCACCTCAGCCATGATCTTAGTGAAATCACCACTGCGGTGCCCAATGGGGTGCTTTGCCAAAGCAAGAAGGACTTGTTCGGGTACTGGCGTTGGGCCAGGAATCATGAGCATTAACTTGTCGTCCATTGATTTGCGTTATTGAATAGGGTTTAAGGTTTGTCAGTACGGCGTCGAGCCAGGAAAGTGGACAACTCTATTTTCACAGGATTATTGAGCGGGGGAGAACCCATGTCCGGGCTGACTGCTTCCCCAGAATCGGGAATGAGGGTTAGGTCAAATGCCGTCAATAATTCTGCTAGAACCACCGCTACTGTTGAACTAGATCCAGAGGTGGTAGGGCTTAAGGACTCTGTTAGCTTTTGTTCTAACAAATCTTTGAGTTCTAAACTCTGGTGTTGATTCATCAGGTGGCGATCTTTCCAGTGTTGTACAGCGGTTTCATACTCACTAGCTTGGCGAGCCTGCTTGAGAATTTGCTCTTGCATTTCTGCGGTTTGCTGTTCTAACTCTGCTATGCGGGATAGGTAGCGATCTCGTTCAGCCTCCAATTCCTGCCCAGCTTGTTGCAGCCTCGCCTGTCGCATGACGTGTTTAGCTACCTGAGTTTCTAACTCTTCAATCTTGACATGAGTAGTCGCTAATTCGTGGGTCAAGCTAGCGATCGCGATCGTTTGTTCTGCAATCTGCTGCTGTCTAGCCTGGACATGTGCTTCCAGATTCTCAATCTGCCTTTGACCTATGTAAATCTGGGATTCTAGATCCAGATTTTCTTGTCGCTGAGCTTCTAAGGTTTGCTGTTGGTGAACTAATTGTAGTTTCAGTTTGGTAATGGCTTGTTGTTGGATATGGGAGAATTCTTCGGTTGCTGCCAGTTGGGTTTCTAAAATTTGCTGATCCCTGACCTGAAGTCCTAACTCCTTCAGAGAGTTAAGGGCTTGGTCTAGGGCTTGTTCTAGGTTGGCAATCCGCTCTACGCGCTCACGGTCTAGCGATCGCACTTGAGTAATTTCTACCAGCAGGCTCTGACGCTCTTGTTCCCAAGATTGAGCAGAATTCCCTGAACCAGGAGACCAGGAACTACAAGCCAAATCCAGTTCTGACACCGTATTTCTCCAGATAGACTTTCACACCAGCCCACTTTATTGCCCGCACCATTGCAGTTATCTAGCAGATCTCGGTGTCCATGAACCAACCTTGAATGGGACATCGCAGTGCTATGTCCTTACAGGAATGACACTACCAGAGTTGCACCGACTACTGAGCATCCACTCTGAATTTCGTTCTAAATTCTATGGTGAAACTCTTAATGCTCAAGATATAGGGTGCTTCATCCTAGGGCAAGTATCGTTCTTAACACTTTTCTAGGATTAATCAGGCTGTCAGGTGAATTTTGTTTGAAAGTAGAAACGATCCGAACCCTTTCTCTAGCAAACGATAAGCTGGGTGTGCTGGTGGCGCGATCGCCCTCATTTATAGCCTAATCCGCACAATCCTCCTTAGGAAACATCTCCGCAATAGGCTCAGCTAATATTTCAATTTTGATACACTTTTAGGTATTCCTAGCCCAGTCCCTGTTAATCTCTCTGCGTGAGGAACACCCCCATGGTTCTCCAACTCCCGTCTCCCACTACAGAACCAAGCGTCACTTGGGAAGCGCTGCCCACCGACTTTGTATTACCCGATGACCCCGTGGAAAATCTTCAACAACCGACTCTGGCTGCTGCCCTCACCGACGCCCTGGGAGCGGCTGGGCGCATTCATCCGCAGATGCTGATTGGCTCCAACTTTGCCCTGGTTGCCACGGTGAATCAGAAAATTGTGGTGAAGGCACCGGACTGGCTCTATGTTCCCCAGGTCTATCCGATCGCCGAAGGCCGGATTCGCCGCAGCTACACTCCCCATCTAGAGGGCGCGCCTGTAGCTGTGGTGATGGAGTTTCTATCGGAGGAGGAAGGGGGTGAGCTATCGGTGCGATCAACGCCACCCTATGGCAAACTTTATTTTTACGAACGGATTCTGCGAGTGCCGACCTATGTCACCTACGATCCCTACGATTCAAACTTGGAAGTGCGGCGCTTAGAAAATGGCCGCTACGTTTTGCAAGCAGCCGATGCCCAGGGTCGAGTCTGGATCCCAGAGTTAGAACTCTTTCTAGGGGCGTGGTTAGGAGAGCGTCTTCAGCAAACCATGAACTGGTTGCGCTGGTGGGATCAGGCAGGGAATTTACTGCTATGGAGCGCAGAACAGGCGGAACAGGAACGCCAACGAGCGGAACAAGAACGCCAGCGAGCGGAACAAGAACGCCAGCGAGCGGAAGCATTAGCCGCTAAGTTACGCGAGTTGGGAGTGGATCCCGATCACCTGACCTAAGCAGCTAGAGCAACAACTGCATTTTGACCACCAAAACCAAAGCTCATACACAGGACATGTTCAATAGGTTGCTGATGGGGGATTCTGACTAGGTTTAACTCAAACTCTGTTTTCCTCAATCCCACATTAGGAGGCAGAGTTTGATTCCTGAGTGCCATCAGAGAAAACGCCACCCCTAACGCTCCTGAAGCTCCTAGGGTATGTCCTGTAGAACCCTTGGTAGAACTCACAGGAACTCCCTGGGAAAACAACTTTTGCATCAATCGCGCTTCATTCCGATCATTCAGTTGGGTAGCAGTGCCGTGGGCATGGATGTAATCAATATCCGGAGGGACGAGGTGACTGCGAGCCAGACATTGCTGGACTGCTGCGATCGCTCCCCACCCCTCCGGATCAGGCGTACTGACATGGTAGGCATCGGCGGTGAGTCCAAATCCTAGGATGCGCCCATACACCGATGCAGACCGTTGAGCCGCCAAGTCTGCTGTTTCTAGCACAAAAACGGCTCCGCCTTCCCCTAAGGCTAAGCCTTCGCGATCGCAATCAAAGGGATAGGCCCCGGTTGCTGCCAAGGCTCCCATTTGCATAAAACCCGCCAAGGTCAGAGGCGTAACCGGAGCTTCCACAGCCCCTACAATCGCCCGTTGGTATTGTCCGGTTTGCAGCAATTCAAAGCCTTGGGCGATCGCCCAAATTCCAGTTGCACAGGCGGCCATCGGCGCTAACACAGGGGCAGCGGTGCCAATGTGACGAGCGGTGGCGATCGCTGGCATATGCGGGAGGGTGTCTAACCAATTTTGGATTTTGGATTTTGGATTTTGGATTAAAACTGTGTTCCCTCTCCCTGCGTCTCCTTCTCTCACTTGTTTCTCCACCCATTGCTCCCACTGGGCTTGATAGCTGCGGCTAGAACCGATCACAACG
This sequence comes from Leptolyngbyaceae cyanobacterium, assembly GCA_035285265.1. Classification (GTDB taxonomy): domain Bacteria; phylum Cyanobacteriota; class Cyanobacteriia; order JARCMD01; family JARCMD01; genus JAYKHH01. The sequence goes on from JAYKHH010000126.1 coordinate 7,360, forward strand.
GCGCAATCTAGCAGGGGCGGCTGTAAGTTGGCATCCTGTAGGGCAGCCGTTACCACTGAGTCAACCAAGGCAGTTAAAGGAGTGGGGCTTTCAGCAATCAGTGCCAGGGGCCGGGACTGGAGATCTGGAAAGGGTTGATGAAGTTGGATGGCTGACTGGCCTGCCAGTAGACGTTTCCAGCTTGTTTCTAGGGAACCCAAGGCTGAAATTAGACCGATGCCAGTCACTACAACTTCTACCATG